>JBATIW010000206.1:0-5586 GCA_049668005.1 Maribacter sp. | reverse complement strand
CTTCTTTGGTGATTTTGAAGCAATGTTCACCAAACTACACGGCAAAGAACTTTCCTATAACAACCTTTTGGATGTTGATGCCGCAGTCAACTTAATGAACGAATTTCGTAAAGATGACCCAACATTCGCCATTTTAAAACATAACAATGCATGCGGTATGGCAACGCGAAGTACCATTCACCAGGCTTATGTAGATGCTTTGGCCGGCGACCCAGTCTCGGCCTTTGGAGGGATTCTCATAAGCAATGTAGAAATAGATAAACCTACAGCTGAAGAAATACACAATCTTTTTTGTGAAGTGGTGATTGCACCTAGTTATGCCGAAGATGCCCTTGAAGTATTAAAAGGAAAGAAAAATAGGATTATTTTGATCCAGCATGAGGTTGATTTGCCTGAAACCATTGTTAGAACATGTTTAAATGGTGTTTTAGTCCAAGATAAAGATCATAAAACCGATACTATAGCCGATTTGAAATACGTAACCGGAAAAGAACCAACAGCGCGGGAAATGGAAGATTTGATTTTCGCTTCAAAACTGTGCAAGCATACCAAAAGCAATACCATTGTATTGGCCAAGAACAAACAGCTTTGTGCTAGCGGTACGGGGCAAACTTCTCGCGTAGATGCTTTAAATCAGGCCATTCACAAAGCAAAAACATTCAATTTTGATCTCAATGAAGCTGTCATGGCGAGCGATGCATTTTTTCCATTCCCAGATTGTGTGGAAATCGCGCATAAAAGTGGTATCACCAGCGTTATACAGCCAGGTGGTTCAATTAAAGATCAGTTGAGCATTGATTATTGTAATGAAAATAATATTGCAATGGTAATGACGGGCACACGTCATTTTAAGCATTAATTTTACTACTTTTGTCGATGAAATGCACCTTTTAACCGAAACCAAATAACATAAAATGGGATTTTTTGATTTCTTGACCGAGGAGATTGCTATTGACTTAGGTACGGCAAACACCCTCATCATTCATGCGGACAAAGTCGTTGTTGACAGTCCGTCTATTGTTGCCAGAGATCGTATCACTGGTAAGATTATTGCCGTTGGCAAGGAAGCCAACATGATGCAAGGAAAAACACACGAAAACATAAAGACCATTAGACCATTGAAAGATGGGGTTATTGCAGATTTTGATGCTTCTGAAAAGATGATCAATATGTTCATCAAGAACATTCCGGCGTTAAAGAAAAAATGGTTTCCACCAGCTTTGCGAATGGTTATATGTATTCCATCTGGAATTACAGAGGTTGAAATGCGAGCGGTAAAGGAATCCGCTGAACGTGTAAATGGTAAAGAAGTGTATTTGATCCATGAGCCCATGGCTGCAGCTATTGGTATAGGATTGGACATTATGCAGCCCAAAGGGAACATGATTGTTGATATAGGCGGTGGTACTACAGAAATCGCTGTAATTGCCTTAGGTGGAATCGTTTGCGATAAATCCGTGAAAATTGCAGGTGATGTATTCACCAACGACATTATATATTATATGCGTACCCAACACAACCTTTATGTTGGTGAGGCTACCGCGGAAGCAATAAAAATTGATATAGGCTCAGCTACGGAAGACTTGCAATCACCCCCAGAAGAAAAATCGGTCCAAGGGCGTGATTTGCTTACGGGTAAACCTAAACAGGTTCAAATATCTTATCGTGAAATTGCGAAAGCATTGGACAAATCGATTCTGAGGGTGGAAGATGCGGTGATGGAGACCTTGTCCCAAACTCCTCCTGAATTAGCAGCTGATATTTACAATACTGGTATTTATCTTGCTGGCGGTGGATCTATGCTGAGAGGATTGGATAGAAGACTTTCGCAAAAAACAGACTTGCCTGTTTACATTGCCGAAGATCCGCTACGTGCTGTAGTTCGGGGTACTGGTATTGCACTGAAAAACCTAGAACGTTACAAAAGTATTTTAATCAAATAGCGGTTTCAGAACATTTAAGTTTCAATAGGTACGGTATACTATTCCTGTAATTAAGAGGAGTCTTTTATCGGCTTCGCAAAATATATAAAGTGAATGCAGCAGATTATCAACTTTATTATTCGATATAAGAACTTCCTGCTTTATATCTTTTTGTTGATTATCTCTCTGGCCTTCACCATTCGGTCACATTCTTATCACCAGTCAAGTTTCTTTAATTCATCAAATTGGATAGCCGGTAACATCTATGATATTTCCCATGGTATCACCACATATTTTGATTTGGATGAGGAAAATGAAAGATTGCTTCTAGAAAACAAAAGATTAAAAGATGAGTTGTTCAACAAAGAAGCGCTGTCCGAAATAAAAATTGACAGCTCCAATATTAAATACACCGTTGTTTCGGGACAAGTGATAAAGAATAGTTATGCTGATCTAAGAAATTACATTACTATAAATCGAGGTAAAAAAGATAGTGTAAAACAGGATATGGGCGTTATTACCGACTTGGGCATTTTGGGCATAGTGGAGAACACCTCGAACAAGTTCGCAACTGTACAGAGTATTTTGAACGAAAACTCCAACATCAATGCTAAGATCAAGAATACCAATCATTTTGGTTCTTTGATTTGGGATGCTCAAACTTATAATGTGGTGCAATTGATAGATATTCCTAGATTGGTGCCATTAACAATTGGAGATACTATAGTCACAGGGGCTATGAGCAGTATATTCCCGGAGAATATCCCAATCGGGACCATAAAGAAATTTGACCTGAACATTTCCAATAGTTTTTACCGAATTGATGTGGCCCTTTTTAATGATATGACCAATATTAAAAATGTGTATATAATCAATAATTTGGACCGGAAGGAAGTTTTGAAACTGCAAGAAACAATCACTAATGAATAGCGGTTCTTTCATAAATATCATCCGCTTTATACTCCTTGTATTAGTACAGGTGCTGGTTTTTAATAGACTAAACTTTTTTGGATTCATTAATCCCATGGTCTATATATTATTTTTATACTGGTATCCAATTAAAGAAAATAGAGCTGCTTTTATCGGCTTAAGTTTTTTATTAGGGCTTTCACTTGATTTTTTTTCGGATACCATGGCCCTGCATTCGGCAGCAACAATCACAATTGCCTATTTGCGACCAGTCATAATGAGATTTGTTTTCGGAATTAATTATGAGTTCCAAAGTTTTAAGTTAAGTAACACGACTAAGGCACAACAATTTACATTTTTAGCGTTATTAATATTAGTGCACCATATGGTTTACTTTTCATTAGAGATTTTTAGCCTAGCTAATTCATTGTTAATTGTGAAAAAAGTATTGACCATTGGCGCTGCCTCGCTTATTTTATGTCTTTTATTTGGTTCATTATTTAGTGTTAATAAAGAATAGGAATCCATTTTATCCCATTGATTAATTACCTTTATAAAGTATCATGGAATAAGTCAATGAGGTTTTTTGATTAGTAATTCAATATCAGGATTCATTTCCTAAAATTTAATTTCATCTTCGATGAAGAAGATTCTTTTATCATCTATTATTCTGATTATAGGAATAACTTTTATTGGCAGATTGTCATATCTGCAAATATTCAGTTTTTCCACGGATAATTTACTTGAAGATCCAGCTATTAAGCCTATATATGACTATCCTGAAAGGGGATATATCTATGACCGTAACGGCCAACTTCTTGTTGGCAATGATCCGGCATATGATGTCATGGTTATTCCAAGGGAGGTTAAACCCTTGGACACTCTGGAATTCTGTAGTTTAATTGGGTTGGATAAAGAAACATTAATTAAAAAACTAAAAAAAGCCAGGGTATATTCCCCAAGATTACCTTCAGTATTGGTGCCTCAACTTTCAAAAGAGGATTATGCAAAGCTTCAGGAAAAAATGCGTCATTTTGAAGGTTTTTATATCCAAAAAAGATCGCTAAGATATTACGACACCAAAAGTGCCGCGAATGTATTAGGATACATTAGCGAAGTGAATGAACGTGATCTCGCCCAAAATCCATACTATGTTCAAGGAGAGCTCAAAGGACGAACCGGAGTTGAAAAGACCTACGAAGACACCCTGAGAGGAAAAAAAGGCATACAATACATTCAAAAAGACAGGTTCAATAGGGATATCGGCCCATACAAAGATGGGGTATTGGATACTCCTCCTGAACAAGGAAAAGAGATCAGCATTACCATAGACAAGGATCTTCAGGAATACGGGGAAAGATTAATGCATGGTAAGCATGGTGGTATTGTTGCATTAGAACCATCATCAGGTGAAATTTTATCAATGATATCCGGACCAACATATGACCCGTCCTTATTGGTGGGAAGAAAAAGGTCAAAGAATTATAGCCTGCTGCATTTCGATAGTATATCCAAACCATTATTTGATAGATCAATTTCAGCAGAAGGTTCACCAGGCTCTCCATTTAAAACCCTTAATGCTTTAATAGCCCTTCAGGAAGGAGTAATGACCCCAGACACCAAAATTAAGTGCTATAATGGGTTCTATGTTGGGAAAACTAAACGCGGATGCCATTGTGGTGGTGGAATTCGGGATATGAATGTTGGTATTTATAAATCTTGTAATGCTTATTTTGCAGGTACTTTCAGGAAAATCTATGACAAATTCGAGACGACCGATGAAGGTATGGACGTTTGGGAAAAACATATGCGCAGTTTTGGCCTTGGTGGATATTTAGGCTCTGATCTACACACAGGAAGACCTGGGCGTATTCCATCCAAAAAATACTACGATGGTTGGTACGGGGATAATAGATGGACCTCTTCGTATATAATATCTAATTCCATTGGGCAAGGCGAAGTTGCTGCAACCCCTATTCAATTGGCAAACATGACCGCAGCAATTGCGAACCGGGGTCACTATTTTACACCACATATTCTTAAAAAAGTTGATGGTAAGGATATAGCAATTGCTGAATTTACAGAGTTGAAACAAACTACCATAGATCGTAAGCATTTTGAACCTGTTGTTCGAGGCATGGCCGATGTTTATAAAAAAGGTACCGCAAGATGGGTTCAAATACCTGGTATTGAAATCGCAGGCAAAACAGGTACTGTTGAAAATTATACGATTATAGATAGCGTTAAAACCCAGCTCACCGATCATTCTGTGTTTATAGCTTTTGCGCCAGTAAATAAACCAAAAATAGCCATTGCCGTTTATATTGAAAATGGGTATTATGGCTCTAGATATGCCGGTCACATTGCTTCCTTGATGATAGAAAAATATATTAAAGGAGATATTACCCGAAAAGATTTGGAAAAACGCATGTTAGAGAAAACTTTGGAACATGAATATGCAAAACCATACAGCGGTGAAGAGTTCAAGATAAACGAGTATGTCTGGTAAGAGTCTTCTAAAACGTATTGATTGGCTCACCATATTCATCTACATCGCCTTAGTGGTTATTGGCTGTGTCAATATCTATTCAAGTACTTTTACCGATGCCGAACAATCTATCTTAAATTTTAGTACCCTTTATGGTAAACAATTATTCTTTTTCGGGGTAAGTATCCTCGCTGTAATTGTCATCATGGCCTTGGAAGCCAGCTTCTATGAAAGGTTTTCGAGTTTATTGTATATAGTTTCAATGGT
>JBATIW010000205.1:0-5089 GCA_049668005.1 Maribacter sp. | reverse complement strand
GTGCGACCAATTAAGTCTCCCGCTAATTCTTTCCAGGGAAGATTTTTTTATAATACCGATTTGGTTTCCATAACCAAAAGTTGCCATTATGTTTCCTTTGCCATAATTTTTAGCCCAGGATAAATTTTCGTTTTGGGAGATACCTGTTCTTGTAACAAAATCTTGCCAGTCTGTATCGCCTCCAAAATCGACTGCAACTGCATCACCACCAAACCGTGCGATTCCTGCTAAGAACTCCTCTCTATTCAAGAGATCAAATCTCTTAGCAACAGAAGAAACACTTGCAGACGAGGAAAACTCAAAAACACCAGGACCACTGGTCTTACCACTTTTTGTTGTTATGATTACAACGCCATTAGCTCCTCGAGACCCATAAATTGCCGTAGAGGAGGCATCTTTAAGAACACTTATACTTTCAATATCTGAAGGATTCAAAAAGTTCAATGGGTTTCTGGGAGGCCTGTTGGAATTTGTTGTGGAAGTCGCACCACCATCAAGTGGAACACCGTCTACAACAAATAATGGATTGTTGTTGGAACGTACAGAATTACTGCCTCTAATACGGACTTCAATCCCTGCGCCCGGTTCCCCGCTAGAGGCCGTTATCTGTACTCCCGCAGCTTTACCTTGTATCAGCTGTTCTGGCGAACTGATAACACCCCCATTAAAATCCTCGGAAGCCACTGCAACAAGAGAACCTGTAGCATCTTTTACTGTTGTCGTCCCATAGCCAATAACAATAACCTCATCTAAATTAGCGGTAATTACTTCCAAATATATTTCCAAGGTTGTTTGTCCTTTAACCGCTACTTCTTTATTTGCATAACCTAAGTACGAGAATACCAAGGTGGCCTTTTCATTAGCAACCTTAAGGGAAAAATCACCATCAAAATTGGTTTGTGCCCCATTATTGGTACCCCTTTCCAATACGTTCGCACCAATAAGGGGGCCATTGGCATCGGAAACCTTACCTGATATCAATACATCCTGCGCATATATTAAATTCGAACAAGGAATTAGGAATAGCGTAAACAGCAATGCAAATATTAGTTTCATAAGCCCTGGTTTTCGATTAGCAAAGGAATTCCAGTCTTTGAAATTCAATTGGTTGATTATTTCACAAAATTCGGATCCAAATAATTGAGGCTCCTATAAATGAATACGCTACAGATAAAAGCAAACAAATGTATATCGAGGGAATATTGCACACAAAAGTTTTAATAAGATATAAAATATTATCGCCATATGAATAAAAAAGGCCAATAAAAGACGAATTGAAATGTATGATCTCTTTTTCAATACCTATTGTTAAACAGGTATGTTATTCAATGATTTTGTTCCGAAAAAGGTTTTTTCATTTGTTATCCAAATCCTCCTAATTTAAGTTTGGTGTTAAATTCCAATAAAGAAGCACTCGAATTGCAAAACAAGCCTATACTGGCAATGCAATTGTAAACGTTGTTCCTTTACCGGCATCACTTATAACCGAAATCTCCCCACCATGCGTTTTTATGATGTCATAACTTAAAGACAATCCCAGTCCCGTTCCCTGTCCGGTGGGCTTAGTACTAAAAAAAGGTTGGAAAATTTTGGCAAGCACCTTTTTAGGAATACCGCTGCCGTTGTCCTTTACTGAAATTAATACCTTTTCCCCTACTTTTTTGGTACCGACGGTTACTGTAGGTTCAAAACCCGTTTGTTCGAGTTTCTTACGATCGTTGACCGCATAAAAAGCATTAGTTATTAAATTCAAAACCACCCTGCCAATATCTTGGGGAATAATATTGATTTTGCCAATTGTTTCATCAAAATCAGTTTTCATCGTAGCATTGAACGATTTGTCCTTCGCCCGCAGCCCATGGTAGGCCAATCGTAAATACTCATCACAGAGCGCATTGATATCATTCGGTTCTTTTTTACCACTACTGCTACGGCTGTGCTGCAACATGGCTTTAACAATGGCATCGGCTCGTTTGCCATGGTGGTTTATTTTCTGCTGATTGTCAATGGCATCATTTGCAATTGATTTGGCATCTTCGATATTTCCCTTGTCCAGCTCTTCTTTCATTTCAGCAAGCAATTCTTCATTGACCTCCGAGAAATTGTTCACGAAGTTCAGCGGATTTTGAATTTCATGGGCAATCCCCGCTGTTAGTTCACCAAGAGATGCCATTTTTTCTGATTGAATAAGTTGTGATTGGGTAGATTTTAATTCGGTTAAAGTATCTTGTATTCTCTCTTTTTGCTTTTCAAGAAGTAGATTTGCCTTTTGTCTGTTTTTATTGTTTCGGTACAAAATTAAACTTACAAGTAGGGCAGATAAAAAAGCCCCCGCAATACTAATGATCCAAAAACGTTGCGTTTTATTTTCTTGCTCCTTAATATTTTGTTCCTGTTCGAGCAAGTCGATTTCTTTTTCCTTTCTATCAAGAACCGATCTGACTTCAGCCCTCATTACAAGACTTACAACGTCCTTTTCTTTCGATTCCTTAAGGAGATCGGTATAGGTTTTTAGATATTTATAGGCCTGATTCTTTTTACCAAGCGCATCATATATTTCCGCAAACAATAAATTCAAATTTCTTTCCAATCTCATGTTGCCTACAGAAAGCAGTTCTTCACTTGCCAGGGCAAATTTCAAGGCCTTGTTATAAACTTCTATCTGATAATAACACTCAGCCAATCGAAATGCCTCCCATTCATCAGACTGCAATCGATTCAATCTTAAGGAGATTTCAAGTGCCTTTTCAAGAAGGGGTATGGCATCATTGAATTTTTTTTGATCTAAAAAAATATGCCCCTCCAGGCTGTAACTGTCAGCAAGAAAATCTTCTCGGTTTTGATCTGTGACTAATTTCTCCTTTTGATCTCTATAATATAGGGCTCTGCTGTAATTCTTTGCATCGTACAACGTCCACATAGCCCGATTATAATCAAAATACTTATTTATACCCAATTCATGCGATTCAATGATTCTGATTCTATTCTCCATAGCCTCTGCTGCTTTGGCAAACATGTCCAAATTAGAGTAAAGGTTTGACATCTCTGCATAAACATCGGCCAACATCCAATAATCATCAATGGATTCAAAAAAATCAATGCATCTTAAATAATGCTCGACCGCAAGGGTTTGTTGTTCTTTCCCTGAATAGTAGTTGGCCAACATAAAATTTAAGGGTCCGGTTTCCTTATTGTCTTTGATAGAGGCCACAAGTTTTTGAATTTCTTGTTCTATTCTTTCAATTTCGCCAGTATCACCTTGAATATTGGCTGAATAGGTTTTATAAGAATAATAAAGAAAAATGGGATAAAGCTCTCCTAATTCTTCATATATTTTTATCGTTCTTTCGATTGTTATATTCAAGTCATCCAAATTATTGCTCATGAAATAATAACCCCCTAAATGATTATATAGGGTTGCTAAAATATCCTTTCTTTCAGCATCTTTAAAATGCTCGATGGCGTTGATCAAAATTTGATGATATCTTTCATTTAATGGATCTGGATATCCAATAGGAACTTGAACTTCCTCAAAAGAATCGCCTTTGTTTAATTGGGTAATCAACATTCTTGCCTTCTGATAATGATAGGGAACCATGTCGCTATCACCCAAGAAAGCTGCTAAGGTCTTATGATACAAAACCTCTCCTTCCTTATAGCCTATTTTTTCAGAAATGTTGACCGCCTCTATAGTTGCTGTGAAACCTTGTATGAGTTTTCTGTTATAAAAATTCAAACGGGCATATTCATTTAAGAGTCTTACCTTTTCAATATCCTCGATATCAGGTTTAGTCAAAAGTGAAGCAATACTATCTATTTTAACAGGGTCAACATACAAAGTATCCTGTGCGCTGCCATATGTACAGAAGAGCAAAAATAGTAATACAGTTATTTGTTTAATCGATCTCATATACTATATAGGTAATTTCATTTTAAATTCTGTTCCTTTTCCTTCCTTGGTTTCTACTTTCAATTCCCCTCCATGAGCCTTAACAATATCATAAGATAAGGATAAGCCTAATCCAGTTCCTTGCCCTGTTGGCTTGGTGGTAAAAAAGGGTTGGAATATTTTTTCTTTGATCCCTTCGGGAATTCCATTCCCATTGTCTTTTACTCTAATTTCGACCCCTTCTTTGGTTTTCTTTGTACTAACAGTAACCGTCGGTTCATACTTGTCCTCCGAAGCATTTGCATAGGAGGATTTCCTCTCGCTACAGGCATAAAAGGCATTCGTAATTAAATTGAGAATTACCCGGCCTATATCCTGTGGAATAACATTTACCTTTTCGAGGGATTCATCATAAGCGGTCTTCATAGTAGCATTAAAGCTCTTGTCCTTGGCGCGCAGCCCATGATAGGCCAAACGCAAATATTCATCGGCCAATACATTGATGTCTGTGGGTTCCTTTTCTCCGCTACTGGTACTGCTGTGCTGTAGCATACCTTTTACGATACCATCGGCACGTTGGCCATGGTGGTTTATTTTCTCGAGGTTTCGTTTGATATCTTCAACAATGGCAAATGCCTCTTCTTTATCCCCTTTTTCAAATTCTTCCATCATTTCCTCCAGGAGCTCCTTACTTACCTCAGAGAAGTTGTTCACAAAGTTCAGCGGGTTCTGGATCTCATGGGCAATCCCAGCGGTGAGTTCTCCTAAAGAGGCCATTTTCTCGGACTGTACCAGCTGGTTTTGGGTAGCCTTTAATTAGGTCAGCGTTTTTTCCACACTTTCTTTTGCCTTTTCCAGTTTTGTGAAATCTTCATAACGGGCATAGGCAATGGCAAATGCGTCGGCCAAGGATTGTACTAATTCTATTTGCTCAACATTCAAGGGATTCTCGCTACCTACGTAAAGCATCCCCTGGGTGAAGGGAATAAAATGAAGATTTAAGGACTCCGGTGGTTTTGCTGCACCTTGATAGGTTTTTATATTCGAGATTTGCCCCTGTTCAATTAGCGATTTTGTCCAGCTTAAAAATTCTTCCTTGTTCCAATGTTCTTTAAAAATAGTTCCTTTCCGCCAATGGGCAACCGTATTTGCGGTCAGGGGATCTGCATTAAACTGAAGATGCAATACTCCAAGTGAATG
>JBATIW010000204.1:0-1923 GCA_049668005.1 Maribacter sp. | reverse complement strand
GTTTAGGGCTTTGATTGAGTTTCCATGCCAGGGCATGTTCGCGGCCTCCAGATCCAAGAATAAGGATGTTCATAATTCAATGTTTGCGCAAAAATACATCTTGAAAGCTAATAATCTATGCAATACCAGAAAAATCCCTGTGCTCTTTATCTTGCAGTTCTTCAGGGGTCAAGGATTTGAAATATTCGAAGACCTTTTTTAAACCCTCAGCACGCTCGACTTTAGGTTCCCACCCTAAAATTTCTTTAGCTCTGGTTATATCTGGTTGGCGTTGCGTAGGATCGTCCTGGGGCAATGGTTTCAATATAATTTTCTGGTCGGTACCAGTCAACTTGATTATTTCCTGTGCAAATTCCATGATAGTGGTTTCATGGGGGTTGCCAATATTAATTGGGTCGGTATAATCACTCATTAATAAGCGATATATCCCCTCGACTTGGTCATCTATATAGCAAAAAGAGCGCGTTTGGGAACCATCGCCAAAAACAGTCAAGTCTTCGCCTCTTAATGCCTGTCCCATAAAAGCAGGCACTACCCTACCATCATTAAGCCTCATTCTAGAGCCATAGGTATTGAAGATTCGAACAATTCGTGTATCAACACCGTGAAAACGATGGTACGCCATGGTAATGGACTCCATAAATCGTTTGGCCTCATCATAAACTCCCCGGGGGCCTATAGGGCTGACATTTCCATTATAGTCCTCACTTTGTGGGTGAACCAAGGGATCACCATAGACCTCTGATGTTGAGGCGACCAGTATCCTTGCGTTTTTTTCCTTAGCTACCCCCAGCAAATTAAGTGTCCCCAAGGATCCAACCTTTAAGGTTTCAATTGGTATTTTCAAATAATCTATGGGGCTCGCAGGTGAGGCAAAATGCAGTATATAATCCAGTTTTCCCGGCAAATGCACAAATTTGGTGACATCGTGATGGTGAAACTCAAATTGCTCTAAGGAGAAAAGATGTTCAATGTTTTTTAGCGAGCCAGTAATCAAGTTGTCCATGGCAATAACATAAAAACCTTCTTTTATGAACCTATCGCACAAATGTGATCCCAAAAATCCTGCGGCGCCTGTAATTAATACTTTTTTCATAAATTCTTATACTAAAGTAGGAGTGAATTTGATTTGCACTATTTTATACTCTTTAAAGACCTTGTCCAAAAAAAAGGTCGACATCCAATTTAAGAACAACTCCATATTCGCATTAAATGCCTCTGGAAAACAATACTGTTGTAATCGTTTTGAATACAATCTTTATATCCAACATTATTGACTTGTTTTTAATATAATAAAGGTCATACTCTAGCTTTTTAATTGAATCCTCTAGGTTCTCCCCATACTTATACTTCACTTGTGCCCAACCAGTAATGCCTGGTTTTATCAAATGCCGTGCATTATAAAATGGTATGATCTTATTTAATTGATCAACAAAAACCCTACGTTCCGGTCTTGGTCCTATAAACTGCATATCCCCCTTAACAACGGATATTATTTGAGGGAGTTCGTCTATTCTAAAAACCCTTAACGTTTTTCCAAATGCGGTTATTCTTGAATCGTTCTTAGTGGCCATTTTTGCTCCAGCTTTCTCTGCGTCAACAACCATTGACCTAAACTTATATATGGTGAACTCATTGCCAAATTGACCAACTCTTTTTTGCGTATAAAAAAGAGGCCCTTTATTAAAAAACAAGTTTAAAATAAAAACAAACGGGAGCACCAATACAAATACAAGTCCAACAATCAAAATCAACACCCAGTTAACCAAAAAAGTAAAAATTGCTTGAAAATATCTTATTTTAAGATTTTTCAGTTGTAAAATCTCATAAAAACTATCATTGTGGGATTCGATTGGCAATGCTTCATAAATGTTCTCATAGAAAGAAGTAAAAGAAATCACCTCTTTACCACGTAAAATAGAG
>JBATIW010000203.1:0-2192 GCA_049668005.1 Maribacter sp. | reverse complement strand
TGGGAAAAATTGACCATGGTAACTTCGGCTGTTTGGTCAGATTACGATAATGACGGTTGGATGGATTTGATTGTAGTAGGGGAATTTATGCCTATTACCTTGTTTCATAATGTTAACGGTCAATTGGTTTACGCCAATGAACAAGGCGGCATGCTTAATACTGAAGGTTGGTGGAACAGTATTGCCGGAGGGGATTTTGATCGAGAGGGGGATACGGATTATCTTTGAGGAAACCTTGGCCTTAATACCAAATATAAGGCATCTTGGGAAGAGCCATTGTGCATTTATGCCAAAGACTATGACAAGGATGGAAGAATAGATCCCATTATGTGTTACTATGTTGACGGAGAGAACCATATTGCCCATTCAAGGGATGAAATAATCGGGCAGATCAATGCCATGAGAGGTAGGTTCAAGACCTATGAATCGTACGCCGAAACGACCTTTGAAAAATCGTTTTTACCGGAGGAATTGAAGGACGCTTATGTCGTAAAAAGCCATAACTTTTCTAGTTCATATATGGAGAATACAGGCAATGGAACTTTTAAACTTCGCTCCCTACCATTAAATTCCCAAATGGGGCCATTGGAGGGTATCGTGGTTGAGGACATAGATCATGATGGCAAGCAAGATGTTGTTCTAATAGGGAACTCCTATGCCACAGAAGCTGCAACAGGGCGTTACGATGCAAATATGGGAAGCCTTTTAAAAGGTAATGGGGATGGAAGCTTTAGCCAAATTCCGTTGAGTGAAAGTGGTTTCATCAATGATTTTGATGGGAGTGGTTTGAGTTTAATGCGAAATGCCCAAGGGAATTCATATCTATTGGCGGCAAATAATGACGGACCACTAAAGATTTTCGCTGACACCGATACAAGTAGACCGGATCAAATTTATGTCGCAGATGCTGATAGTAAATTTGCAGAAATCTTTCTTAAAGAGGGTAAAAAATATAAAATGGAATTTTACTACGGTTCGGGATATTTATCGCAAGGGTCTCGAAGTATTTATTTAAGCGATGAAATAAAGGAAATAAGGGTAACGAATTTCAATGGGAACACTAAAAGAGTTTATTCAAATGGGGAAGTCAATTAGACTGATGTTCGGTTTAATGTTGGTGATATCAGCATGTGGACCCGAGCATAGCCAATCACAACTGGATGCATATTTTGATGGGGGCTTGGCCAAGTACAACCGCCAGTTAACCGATGTTATTGTAGCGGATATCTTTACTCCCCCAGTAGCTAGTCGAATTTATGCATATCCAAATATTGCGGCCTATGAAGGTATCCGCTTTATGGATCCCAACAAACCTTCATTAGCAGGACAACTTAATGGGCTTGAAAATCTACCAAAACCTGATCCTGGCAAAACGTACTATTTTCCTTTGGCCTCCATGGTTGCTTTTACCAGTGTGGGGAGGTCTTTGGTATTTGATATGGAACGCATGGAAAAAACACAGCATGAATTATTAGAGGAGGTACAGGATATTGGAATCGATTCGGAGATTTACGAAAATTCGCTTGCCTATGGTAACACTTTGGCCCAGGAAATTTTGAAATGGGCGAACAAAGATGGTTATCTTAGACGTACGGCATTTCCCAGGTATAGCGTAAATGATGAACCCGGTCGTTGGAGGCCAACCCCACCAGATTATATGGAAGCTATAGAGCCACATTGGAATACCATACGCACATTTGTTTTGGATTCAGTCAATCAATTTGACCCAGGCTTACCAACTCCTTTTGATACCGATGAAGAATCCCAGTTCTTTCAGGAAGCTAGGGAAGTGTACCAAACTGTACTTGATTTAAGTCCCGAACAATTGAGAATAGCCAAATTTTGGGATTGTAACCCTAATATATCCCATACCAGAGGCCATGTGATGTATTTTCAGCAACAAATTTCCCCAGGAGGCCATTGGATTCACATAACAGCACAGGTTTTGGAAGAACAAAAAACAGATCCTGTGAATGCAGCAGCGACCATGGCCCAGGTAAGTATCGCTTTGGCTGATGCCTTTATCAGCTGCTGGGATCAAAAATACAAAAGCAACCTTACACGACCAGAAACGTTCATCAACGAATATATAGATCCAGAATGGAACCCAATATTGCAAACTCCAGCATTTCCGTAACACACCTCCGGACATAGCTTAGCTTCTGCTTCCGCCGCTACGGTACTGACCCACC
>JBATIW010000202.1:0-12529 GCA_049668005.1 Maribacter sp. | reverse complement strand
ATCGGCATGGGGACCATCATGTTTTTCGGATTGCTTTAATAAAACAGGACGCCCCAAGGCCCCCTCATCCAACAATGCCTTAAGCCTTACGTATTTAGGGGTAAAGCACAACTCTTCTGCATACATTAATTTTACATTTGCCTTTTTACAGGCATCGATCATTAGATCTGCTTCGGCCAAATTCATACACAAGGGCTTTTCCACTACCATGTGTTTACCGGCCCTCGCAGCTTTCAACGCAATTTCACAATGCAATGAATTTGGTGCACCAATAACTATCATGTCAATTTCTTCCATTGCCAACATTTCATCTAGATTGGTAAAATAATGTGGGATACCATGTTTGGAAGCAAACTTCTTGGCATTCCCTTTTGTTGGGGACATTACTGCAATGATTTCCGCTTCAGGAACCGTTTTCAGGGCTTCTGCATGTATAGATGATATAAATTGTGATCCAACTAGTCCAACGCTGACCTTTTTATCCATTTATGAAATTTTAAATTATAAATTCCCCTTATTAAATTCTTCCGCTGCATAATTAGCAGCTCTTGCTGTAAGTGCCATATAAAGAATAGAAGGGCTCTGATTGCCTGTACTGGTCATACAAGCACCATCCGTAACAAAAACATTTTTACACAAATGCATTTGATTCCATTCATTTAAGAGCGAGTCTTCAGGATTTCGGCCCATTCTAACGCCACCCATCTCATGTATATCCAAACCTGGAGGTTGCTTATTATCATCAACATAGACTTCTGTGCACCCAATTTTCTGCAACATTTCCTTGCTCTGGGTTAAGAAATCGGTAACCATTCTATCATCATTTTCATCATAGCCCACATCGGTAACCAAAAGTGGGATTCCCCATTGATCTTTCTTTTCCGTACTTAAATATACCTTATTGGTTTCTTTAGGTATGGTTTCACCCTGCATATACATGTATATAAACCAATCACCCGCTTCACTGATGGCGTGCTTGAAATCGGCACCGATCTGTATGTCACTTTCAGGGAGTTTATTATTACGTACCCGATAAGCACCACAAAATGTGGTAAATCCTCCAACATAGTCCATCTCTTGCTCCTTTAAATTACGGTAGTTGGCCAGGATTGGTTCCGTTGGGTTTTTGCCATAAACATACTTATCTTCAAAACCATCAATTTTTCCACCGGCATATCCCCTATAGATGTGAAAACATACATATTTTCCTAAGAGTCCATTGTCATTGCCCAAACCGTTTGGAAAACGTGAAGACTTGGAATTCAGTAAAATGAGGTTGGTATTCAGGGCAGAAGCATTCACGAAAATTATTCGTGCTTTAAAGGTGATTTCCTCATGTGTATTGGTATCGATTACTTTCACCCCCGATGCTTTCCCTGTTTTCTCATCATATAGGATGGAATGAACAACTGAAAAAGGCCTAATGGTTAGGTTTCCTGTCTTATCTGCCCATGGCAGTGTTGAGGAGACAGAACTGAAATAACCTCCAAATGGGCAGCCTCTCATACACAAATTACGTGATTGACATTTTCCCCGGCCTTGTGCTAAATGAATTTCCTGAGGCTCGCTTAATTGTGCCCATCTGCCTTGAACCAAATGCCTGTCGGGATAGTATTTGTGAATACTATCACTCATGTGTTGTTCTACGCAATTAAAATCGAATGGTGGTAAGAATTCACCATCTGGCATAGCTTCAATTCCATCTTTATTGCCACACACACCTATAAATTTTTCAACATGTGCATACCAGGGATCAACATCGTCATAGGAAATAGGCCATTCAATCCCATAACCATACTTCTTGGGTGCCTTAAATTCAAAATCACTCCAACGCTGACAGGCTCTTCCCCAGGTAAGTGATTTTCCACCTACCTGATATCCGCGTATCCAATCGAATGGTTTTTCTTGAACATAAGGGTGATCGTCGTCCTCAATAAAAAAATGGGCGGTGCCTTCATCAAAACCGGATGATCTTGTAATTAAAGGGTTCTTATCATTGAATTCCTTGCTCATTTGCCCTCGGTACTTAAATTCCCAGGGATGCATATTTGCGGTTGGATAATCCTTTAAGTGTTCCACATTTCGTCCTCTTTCAAGCACCAATGTTTTTAGCCCTTTTTCACATAATTCCTTGGCCGCCCATCCACCGGAAATACCTGAGCCAATTACGATAGCATCAAAAGAATTAGAATCGGATTGCATAGGCGTGTTTTTATTAGTTTTCGTTTCTGTAGATAATCACAGCGGTTTTGGTATTATTACTTAAAGATCTTATATTTTATACTGATTGGCAAATCCTCTGACCTATTAATTCCAAATCTCAATCTTCAGGGAACAAACTCCTATCCAATCCCGGAATCAAGTCCAAAGCGTTCTTATAGTACACTTTTCTCAAAACTTCGTCAGGTAAATCCAAGCCATACATGGCCCAAAAAGCATGGTATTTCTTGTAATAGGGAAAGTATTCATCATCAGTTTCCAAGACCCTAAAGTAAGTGGGGAATTCTTTGGGTTTCCAACTATCTTTCCCAAATAGGATACGATCTTGGTATTTTAGAAAAAAATCGTGCGCATTTTTAGGTTGTCTACCTAATTCCGCAATAACGGCTCCAATACCTACATACATATTCGGCATAGCATTCATAAGTTTGCCTAATTTTATCAAATTGTTGGCATACCATCCCATATGTGCGTTTATAAATTTAGTTTTCGGATGTTTTTTGAACATATTGTGTTGTTCTTGTATGATCTGCTCCCATGGCGCAGGGTCAGTTGCCGATCTTTTCCTTCGCGAATGCGTCTTTAGTTCTAACCAGCGCTCATTATCACCATTCATTGGGTCCCAGAACGATTTGGGATCGGCGGCATGAATAAGAACGGGAACACCCATTTCTGCACATTTTGCCCAAATTGGGTCTAAGCGGGGATCATCAATCGCCAATCTATTTCCTTCAGCGTCTTTATATCTAAGTCCGAGGCTCTTATAGATTTTTAATCCTTTTGCTCCGTTCTTTATATCAGTTTCCAACTGCGTGGAAGCCTTTTTTGCCCAGCCATCGGTACCTACACCTTCAAAATCAACATTGGCAAAAACTGCGAATCGATTAGGATGATTTTCTTGGATACTCTGTAACATTGAATTTATACGTTCTCCTGATCCTCCACTAAGATTAACCATGATGCCCTCATTCAGAGCATCCATATCCTTTACTAAGGCATCTAAAGCTTTAGCGGACATATCCCTTTGATGACTATGCACATCGATAAAAGGAAATTTCGCCCTTTTAACCTCATTTACAGGTACAACCAATGTAGATTTCGGATTATACTCCTCAAATCCCATTTCTTGGGCACATCCCAGTGCTAATGGCAAAATAATTGCGGCAATTAATAGATATAGGTATTTGTAGTTCATTTATAGCTATGTTTATCGTGAATAATGTTAATTGTTTTTTAATGCTTGCCGGTATTCCTCCATGGTATCCAAATCTTTTTCCTTGCCATTGGGGAAAATATCAAAAACGTCTTTCGAATTATTGGCTATAACTTTTTTTGCCCCTAGGTTACCACTTAAATTGGTTAAATCCCCAAGATACTTTTTATGAAACAGAACAGGAACACCTTTTCCATGTTTATATACCGTTGCTACAATTCCTTTCCCAGATTTCTTAAAAGTTGAAATCATTGTATTAATATATTCAGTATCAATCAAAGGTTGATCGCATAACATAATTAGGATCCCTTCATAATCCGTTTTTAGACTCCTAAGGTAGTTGATGGCACACGAAATGGAGGAACCCATGCCTTTCTTCCAATTCTTGTTCAAAATCCAGGTTACATCAGTTGCATCGCATTGCAGTTGTATAGATTCTGCTTTGGCACCAAGAACAACAAATACCTTTTTGGAATTGCTTTGCAATGCCTTCGCTATTGCGTTACCAAGCAGCGTAGACGTACCCCAAGGGAGTAATTGCTTGGTTTGCTGCATGCGCGAAGACTCCCCAGCGGCAAGTATAATGACAGCTATATTTTCATTCTCTGCCATTAATTATGAATGGGACTTGATTTATGTTTTAACATTACGGGCTTTTGTTTACGAACAACCGCCAAAATTTCGGCCAAAATGGCGATACTGATTTCTTGGGCGGTTTCAGCTCCAACGTTCAAACCTGCAGGTCCATAAACATTATCAAAAAAGGAATCATTAATATCTGGGTGGTGTTCAATAAGTTCATTCAAAAGCTTTTCCCTTCTTTTTGCAGGACCTAAAATCCCCAAATAAGCAGCTGGTGAATTCCTAATCCGCAATAGATATTTTAAATCTTTTACATAACTATGGGTCATCAGAAGGACAGCCGTTTGGTTGTCAATATTAGCTACGGACAAACTTTCAGGATCAACACATAGTAATTCCTGTGCCCCGGGGAAGTCAACCAGCGTTTTTTCTTCTGATGGCGAAGCAATAATGGTAACTTCCCAGCCAGTAAGTGCCGCATAGGAAGAAAGTTGTACGGCATCATGCTCTGCCCCAATGATCAATAATTTAAAACAAGGCGCCATTTCTTGATTGAATACCATTAGGTTTTTATCAAGTTCAAAGGATTTTCGAATTGGAATCTTGTTTTTGCCTATTGAAAAAACCGAACCAAATGATTCATTGTAACCCTCGGATTTTGAATAATAACAGGAAACTTGAATTGGACTTCGCTTTACTAAATTAACCTGAAAGACATTTAGGAATATTTTATTTGGTTCAAAAGGTTCAATTAATATATACAATAAACCTTCACACCCTAGCCTATAACGGCCATCATAAGTCATCATCTTTGATATGCCATCCTTGAAAACAGTTTGAGCCTGATGTATTACTTCTTTTTCAACACAACCACCACTAACCGCACCGATTGCCTTATCATCTTCACGAATCATCATACGAACCCCAGGACGTCGATATGAAGAACCCTCTAAATCAACGACAGTAGCCAATACGGTCTTCATTTTCAGCGCTTTGGCTAAAAGGTATGCTTCTAAAATCTTTTTTAGTTCATGGGTCATTTTACGTTACTACTTTTAAAAAATATTATTCCCTCATCACAAGGTAATATATAACAAATGGAATCTTGCTTTGATTAATCTTTGTCGAAAAGCCTAAACTACTTTTTCTCTTCTAATTTAATTGAATAAATAGCATTGGTTTTTACTTTAACAAGTTTTAACAAACTTTTTCTTTTTGGGCATAATTTTAAAATCATTTATGCGTTCTGAGTGTTGAACCTCAAAATTATGAAAATGAAATCCTGTTTAAAGTATTTTAGTCTTTTCTCCTTCCTTTTATTAATCTTCGCATGCGGCAATGCCGATGATGATGTTAGCCTTGATTTAAACTTTGGAGACGGACTCGGCAAGGGCAAACCGGTTGATGATTGTCTTAATCTTGGTGAAAGTGATTTGGTCCTATCCATTCAAGAACAATACACTACCCTGCCTGGAAAGGTATCCATACTATTTAAGGTATCTGATTCTGATGGCAATCCTGTTTCCGGACTAAATGCTGATAAGTTCACAATTTATGAGCAAGGTCGTAATGATGAATGTTTCAACACAATCTCAAAATCAGAGTCTTTTGCAAGAATCTCATCGAACTCCCAAATATTCAATTCAAATACTATTTTGGTTTTGGATTTAAGTAATAGTGTACTTAGTAGTAGTTTAGATGAGCTGAAAACGGCATCTGTGAGTTTCGTCAATAACGTGATGCCCGCGATTACTGAGGATTCCTATAAAATGGCAATTTATTGGTTTGATGGAGAGGATGAACTTCACCTCTTGAATGATTTGACCAGTTCAAAACAAGAATTAGTGAATGCCATAAATGATATTACCGATACTATCAGCAATGACCCTTCTACTGATCTGTATGGTGCTGTTATAAAATCAACAAAAATTGCAGAAGATTTATTAAAGGAAAATATTAAGGATGAGATAATCGGCGCTGCATCAGTAGTGGTTTTTACCGATGGTACTGATCAGGCATCTCGATATACTGAAGAAGCAGCACTTAAGGTTGTGAACGAAGCCAGTGAGAACATATCATTCTTTTCCATTGGATTGGGAGCGGAAATAGACACACAAGTATTAACCAATATTGGAAAAACATTCAGTGTATTTGCAGGTAATGCAGAGGAATTGGAAAATACCTTCAATGATATTTCCATAAAAATATCAGAACGGGCAAATAGTTTTTACCTTTTTGAATATTGTAGTCCAAAACGTGATGGTAGTGGTGATAACAATCTCGCCATACAAGTCGTGGATGGTAATCTACAGGGAGCTGTACAGACTAAATTCAGTGCAGACGGTTTCGTTGGCGGTTGCCAATAATAACTACTACAATATGAATTGTATAAAAGCGTCCTAAAAAGGACGCTTTTTTTGTTTCTTATATTTTGAAAGAATAACCAAGTGCCTTAAGAAAGTAGGGTTTTTGATCATATAATTGTTATATAACCAACAACCCCCAATGATATTGAATGCCTACATCCTAAAAACTATGAAGAAGTTTAATCATGCCTGAAAGTAGACAGGTTTAAAGAAAAGAAATCATGGATGTAATCAACGAAATTATTCAGAACAGTGCCATTGGCCCATTATCCAAAGGGTATAAGAGCTTTGTTCTACTGTTATTCTCAACAATAGTATCTGTATTATTCACAATGCTTATTGTTTTACTCAAATATGGACCTTACATGTCCATAAAATTTGGGTACTAAACAAATTATCGATAGATCATCGCATTTTTAAAAGCAAAATTGAATGTTGTGGCCTTTTTCCCCTTATTCAAGTCAATCAAGAAACCATTGATTATGGCATACTGAGGTTTACCATCCTTTTCCAAAAGAAAAGTTGGATTAATTCCCACTTTTAATTGTATATCCCGAAGTTTAAAAGAGTTGCCAATTATTTGCATGGGTACAGGGGATTCTAACATTTTATGGGGAATATTGGCAACACGTACATAGGTATAGCCCTTTTTCAACAAATCCAGGATATCCAATTTATTGAATTGATCAATACTAAGTAATACTTTTGGAAACACTTTTCCTTGTTTAATAGTGTACCCTGAAGCGTCAAATGTTTCGTACCCATAGTACGTTGATAAGTCCCCTTGGTCAATAATACGACTGCTGTACCAAAAATCAGTATTCCCTTCTTTATCCACTTCCAATCGGTTTACACCTAGATCAAGGACATAGTCTTTGCCCATTAAGGTATAGGTGGCATTCACAATCTTCAAGTCAAAGAGTTTTCTATCGTTTTCAGGGATTTTTTCATATTCCTCAATAGGTATGTTTTTATAATTCCCCTTGGCAATGGTATAAATTGCAGAAAGAATAGAAACATAATTCAGTTTTCTGATTTCTTGCTTTTCAACATCATTGGCATAACCCCCTGACTCAATAAGAATGGTACTTGTACCCCACTTTTGAATATTGTCGCCAAAAGCCCTTGGTTCAAAATCATCATTATAGCGACCAACTTGCCCTGGTGCATATTTTTGTATGATATTATTCATGAAAACAATGATCTTCATGGCATTTCCCCGTTTCTCACTAATGCTTTTCTCATAATTAAACGCTGGTGCCAAGTACGAAATCGTCGCAGGTTTTTCTGTGCGTTCGGCATTGTAATATGAACTTTGATCATGTAGATTAAATCCAAAATCGGCATTCAAACTATCTCGAACATTTTTTAATGTTATACTTTCGGGAGATTGAAGCCTAACAGCATCCCTATTTATATCGACACCTAAAAGGTTTCTTCTTTGAAAACGCTCAGCTCCATCTGGATTTAACATGGGCAGAAAATGTATGGTCAAGTTTTCAAGGATTTCCTTTTTCTCTACTTGAAAATCATCACTGGCCAAAAAGTTTAATATGTCAAATATGGATTGTGTAGCCGTTGGTTCATTACCATGCATTTGGGACCATAATAAAACATTGGTTTTGCCAGAACCTATACTAATGAGATTCAATGCCCTACCTTCGATTGATTTACCGACTTTTTTAACTGTAAAAGCTTTATTACCGGCATGTTTCACCAATAACGGCAGAATTTCATGATGCTTTATTCTTCGCTTGTTTAAGCTTGGTTCCTTATATTTTTCATAGGTTTCATGCAAGTTTGTCGTTAAGTCGGAATTCTGTGGGAACCCAATACTTACTGCTATTAGCGAAATAAAAAGGAGTACTACTTTCATTTTCATACTAGTTTGTTTTTACTGGTAGTGGTTTAAAATGGAATTTATTTGTGGCTTTTCGGACTTTGGCCATAAACGCTTCCCCTGGATCGGTTTTATTGGTTCTATAACCATCATCCTTCTCTAACCACAGTTCATGATTTTCGAATAATGTATATTCATGATGTCCAATGATGTAATCTATAGTATACTTTTTAGCCAGATACTTAACCAACCAAATATTTGATTTCAATTGTGCCTTGGTCAGTGGGGTGTCTTTGGTACCTCCTACATTTTCAACTCCGACGGCGCAGTGATTTAAACCTATTACATGCCGTCCCATAATGGTTTCCGGCATGAGACTATAAATAGTACCATCTTGGTCTACTAAAAAATGGCTTGAAACATTAAGCCCACTCACACTTTCAATATCAGGTCGCCAAACCGGTAATTTGGTATTTAGAAACGCATCGAAAGAACCTTCAAATGTTGGTATGGCCGTCCAATGTAAAACAATCATCCTGGGAATGATTCTAGGACTATCTTGTTCCAAGCCGTATCTATCTTTCAGGTATTGTATTGTCAATTGGGTACGTTCCTCATTAAAAACAATCGGTTTATCAACTATCTTCCTTGATGCAGAACAAGACAGGAGTAGCGATACTATGAAAATAGCTGACAATCGTTTCATTTTCACTTTATTTCAATTCACTTATCGTAAAAGAATCCAAACTTTCCCTTAAAACGGCAAACTCAATCCTTACTTTTTTCTTTCCCCATTCCCGTGCCTTATTATTATCCTCTCCCATATAAATATCGATCCTATTTTTCCATCTGCGATGCATTTTATCATTTACATAAAATGTGTCAAGGAATGTGTCAATTCGAACCATCGTGCCGTGCTTCAAGCCTTTGGCGATTAAATCCCTGGAAACCGCTATCGATTTCATTCCTGGAACCAAGGTATCGCCCCAGGCCGTAATATTGGGTTCTCCCAAAGTTTGCGATTTAACCGAATTATAGGCGGTAGCCGTAACTTCGAGAGGAATCCACACATAAGGATCCTTCTTTTTAGTTTCGTTACAACTTAAAAACAAGCATAAGGCAACAATTAAAGTAAAATATTTGGCCCACATACCTATTCAATTAATTTATTTTCCAATATCATTAGGTCTGTGCTTTTCTCCTTCCAAAAGTTGGATTGTTCATCTGGGACAGGAGTAAACACATAAGAAAATGAGCTCAGTACAATGTCTTCATCCCCATCATTATCAACATCGCCTGCAGCCATGAGCAGCCATCTGGCAAAATTGGATTCCTTAAAAGTATAATCTTCAAATATAAAATCGGTTGTATTTTTATTCTCAAGATATATAAAAGATGATTCCTTGGCGTTTGCGTAGTTTGGGAATGTAGAAAGTAAACCAAAATCGAAATCACCATCCTGATCAAAATCCCTTGAAATCACTCTTGTTGCACCATTCATAGGGTAAAAATATTCTTCTTTAAATTGGTTGTTGCCATTGTTGATATGCAATCGCATACCATGATATGGTTTAGGTGTGTAGGTTTTATCGGCATTATCTCCATGAACCGTTATTATATCATCATCCCCATCATGATCAAAATCAATTAATTCGAACCAACTACTCCCATAAATTGGACTAAAACGAATTACTTTTTCCGCTTTAAAAGTCAAATCATTCTCTTGATATAAAATGGTAACACTCTCTTCACCTTGTGAAACAAGGGCAACAATATCCTTCTTATCATCCCCATTCATGTCCTTTACAACCACCCGAATTACTCCTGGCAAATTTATCAAGACCTGCCTATCAAAAGCGGCGCTATCCTTTTGTTTTAATAATGAAAGGCTTCCAGTAAGGTATCCGAACTCACTCACTAAAATTTCGTCAATTCCATCGTTATTTAAATCCTGTACCACGGTATGGACAGGTCTATGGAAAATTTCATCTATCGCATTCACATTTCCTTTATTTACCATAAAAATCTTACCAGAGGCCAATTCAGATGGGTTAAGATTACCTACTGCAGTAACATATTCCACATCATTTAAAGTACTGTAAGCGGTTATTGCTCTTGTAAAGTTGCCGATCAAAACCAAGGAGTCCTTCAAGAAATCATAGGTCATTAATTCCCCTTTCATGCCGCCCAATTCAATTGTGCCTTTACTATTGTCAACATTTAAATAGGTATAATTACCAGTACTTGTAGCATTGAATGAAACTGTTTTGGCGACAAAACCATTTAGATTCCAATTCATAATTTCAATATTTGGCATTTTTAGGGAATCCGGTGCTTCCTGAATAATATATTCTTTTAATAAATTCCATTCTTCGTTATTAATGATGGGTGCTAGGGTATAAAGCCCTGTTTTCAGCACGGCTTCATACTCATCATAGGAAAGACCTTTATACGGGTTGAAAGAAGAATCCCGAACACCCATTCTAGCACCCATTTCGGGTAAAACACCATTGGCCCATAGATGCTTTGGCAATGATTGAATTGAAGGTGCAATATGACAAGTGGCACAATAATCATTAAATAGAACAACAGCTTTTTTCTTTTTGTCTGAAGCACAAGAAGACAAAAATATAAGTAAAAACAAGACCAGGAAAAGAAAACCTTTTGTTACTCGCATAAGCATAATATGCATATTATTCTTTAAAAAATCATTGCACAGCATTCATTGTTGATTCCTAAAGAAGCATAGTTTGATAAATCTAATATTTATCTTTGAGACTTTTAAATATAGTTATGAAATTAATAAAACGAATTCTTCTAGCACTACTCTTGGTCATTGGGGGCATTATCATCCTCAATTACCCAAAACTGAACATTATTTCTGGTTTCGCTGCCAAGAATATGGCTTCCAATAGGTTCATTGCTAAACGTACCATAGAGGCTGTCACAAAAAATGACCATAATGTGCCCTTGATCAAACTTGCTGATGTTGAGGTTAATGAAGATGAAGTCACGGCTAGGGTATATGGACTTATGGAACGTAAGTCAGTTTGTGCTGATGGTTTGGGCTGCGTTCTGATCAATAGTGATTTTGACATCAATGAAATTAACTACAAGCCAAATCGGATCAACATTGAAAATGGACTACCCTTCCCGTATGGAAATAATGGAACAATTGATACCATTTTTAAGAATGTTGATTATGCGCAAATTCAAAAGGCCATAGATGGGGCTTTTGAAAATGCTGAAGTACAAAAAACAAGAACCGTACTTGTGGCTTATAGAAACCACATTCTTGCTGAAAAATATGGGGATGGATTTGCCAAGGACACCCCTATTTTAGGCTGGTCAATGACCAAGAGCGTTTTGGCAACCTTGTATGGCATATTGCAACATCAAGGAAAAATAGAGATGGATTACCGCCCTTTTAGAGAGTTGGATTTGACCGGTTTTGTTGGTAAAGATCCCCTTGATATCATTCCTTTGGATGATTTACTCCGAATGCAAAGCGGGATGGCATGGGATGAGGATTATGCCTCTATCTCTGATGTGACAAGAATGTTATTCATGGCCAGGGATATGACAAAATCCCAAATAAATACGGAATTCACCTTGAATAGCCCCAAAGTTTGGAATTATTCTTCAGGCACCTCTAACCTACTCTCAGGAATCCTAAGGAAGCAATTCAAAACCCATCAAGCGTATTTGGATTTCCCGTATTCAGCTTTAATTGATAAGATCGGGATGTATTCAATGCTCATTGAAACTGACATGACAGGAAATTTTGTAGGCTCTTCCTATGGATGGGCCAATACACGCGATTGGGCAAAATTTGGAATTCTACACTTGAATAAAGGCTTCTGGAACGGGGAACAATTATTCAGCCCTGAATGGATCGATTATATTACCAAACCCACAGCACAATCTAACGGAACCTATGGCGCACATTGGTGGCTCAATGCCGAAGGCAAATATCCCGATGTGCCCCGAGACCTGTACTCTGCTAATGGCTATCAAGGTCAATATGTTTTTGTAATTCCCTCAAAAGAATTGGTAATCGTGCGTACCGGACTAGCGGAAGATCCGGAATTTGATGTAAACAAGTTTATTAGCGAAGTGATTAAGGCTATCAAATAGTAATGAGGAGTCTTTTGACATTAAAGAATGGCTGAAATATCTTTTTTAAGAAGGTTCACCACATTTTCCGCCCATCTCACAACAATAATTATTATTTACTACGAAAGCCATCTACATTTATCATGTAATAATTAAGTAAATAATTTTTTTCATTTTCATATAGTGTTCTCG
>JBATIW010000201.1:0-1682 GCA_049668005.1 Maribacter sp. | reverse complement strand
CCTTCTAAATAGCATACTATCGCAAATTAAAAAGCCCTGACGGTTTCGTCAGGGCTTTTTTTTTGTTAAGTAGGATCTGTAAAAATTGGGTCAATCAGTCAAAAATGATATGCTTTAGGTTAAATCTAGATTGGGTACTTTCCAAATACTTAGTTATAGGTTAATCTTTTTCTTTGGGAATCCGTAATAAATCATAAATACAAAACGAATGTAATTCCTGGGATTACCATGACTAAATATTTGTTGTGAAGAACGTCGAAATTGTTGTGAAACAAGATAAAATGTATAGTATGATCGATGAAATGCTAATTTTATATTCGTTTTTATTAACCAAGTCCAAAATATATCATAAAAAAAGCCCTTTGTTCAAAGGGCCTTTTTTAGTAAAGTAGGTTTGTAATATTGGGTATTAGCTTTTTGTAGGTTCAGTGTTCGCTTTGGGAAACTTACACTTATTTTTGGTTAAGTTCATGCTATGATTTGGGGTCAATACGATCACTTAATTACAATGTAAAGATATGTTGGTATAGCAACTAACCCAAAATATTGTTGTGAACCAAGGACAAAATGTGGTGAAAAAATTAACGGTACGATTTCCTCGATGAACTACACCGAATATTGGATTTTGAGCTGTTTAATATTGGTCTAAATGCTCGGGATATAGAAAATTATTGTACGGAAAACGAGTGACGTGAATGTCCCTAACTACATTATAGACCCGCTTACGGAATTCATCGAGGTTTTCCTTTTTCAAAGCTGAAATGAACAATGCATCCTCCCCCATGCGCTGCATCCATGTGCTTTTCCAATCATCAATTGTAAAATGTCTGGCGGTTCTCTCGGTGACCAGATCATCGTCATCGATAGTTTCGTATTTGTATTGATCAATTTTATTGAAGACCATAATGATCTTTTTATCGGCACTATCAATTTCACCTAAGATCTTATTCACAGAATCTATATGTTCTTCAAAATTAGGATGTGAAATATCAACAACATGCAATAAAAGATCCGCTTCGCGCACTTCATCCAAGGTGCTTTTAAAACTTTCGACCAATTGTGTTGGGAGCTTTCGAATGAATCCTACTGTATCGCTCAATAAAAAAGGAAGATTACCAATAACAACTTTACGTACGGTGGTATCCAAAGTGGCAAAGAGCTTGTTTTCCGCGAAGACTTCACTCTTACTAATTACATTCATAAGTGTGGATTTCCCCACATTGGTATAGCCCACAAGAGCAACGCGCACCATAGCCCCTCTATTCCCTCTTTGGGTTTCCATTTGGCGGTCTATTTTGGTAAGTTTTTTTTTCAGTAGGGAAATACGGTCGCGAACAATACGCCTATCGGTCTCTATCTCGGTTTCACCTGGACCACGCATACCTATACCCCCTTTTTGTCGCTCTAAGTGGGTCCAGAGACCAGTTAGCCGTGGCAAAAGATATTCGTATTGTGCTAATTCTACTTGTGTTCTTGAATAACTGGTTTGTGCCCTTTGGGCAAAAATATCGAGGATTAGACTTGTACGGTCTATAATCTTGCATCTCAATTGCTTTTCTATATTACGCTGTTGCCCTGGCGTAAGTTCATCATCGAAGATGACAGACCCTATTTCATTTTCTTCAACAAAGTCCTCGACTTCTTTCATTTTACCGCTCCCTATCAATGTCTTGGGATTAGGC
>JBATIW010000200.1:0-2084 GCA_049668005.1 Maribacter sp. | reverse complement strand
AATAGTATTGCTAAATAATTCAGTAAACGTAAGATTTGGATAACGGTATTTTATGTGGGTTCAATAAAAATGAAGCCGTTGGACAACAACATATAACCGCAATTAAAACTTAGGGTTATACGTACCGTTGTCTGAAATAAAACAATTTATGGAATCAAAAGAAATTATAAGAAAGGGCGAAGGCGAAAATTACGATTACTCTCAGGATCATTGCTTTGTTAAGCTTTCGTCACGACATACGAATGGAGAGTTGTGTTTGGTAGAAGATACCTTAAAACCAGGGTTCCATTTAGGGCGGCATCATCATAAAATAATGACAGAGGTATTCTATATGCTCGTTGGTGAACTTGAGCTCATTTTTGATGACGAAACAGTAATTCTCAGAGAAGGGGATACGATTACCGTGCCACCACATGTTTGGCATGAAGCCAAGTGTAAGGAAGGAGGGAAAATGCTTACGATATTTAAAAATGGTGAATTTGATATATTCTTGGAACAGCTATCTACCATGAACCAAGATGATTTTTCCAATAAGGAATTAATGAAGGCCTTCTCAGCCAAATTTGACATTTATGAAGAATAAACTGCATACCACAATGTGTATACTACATAACTACCCTTCGGGTTAGTTACGATACCATACTTGCACCGTTGAGCACAATGAAATTGAGGCTAAAAACCTTAGCCATTTAAGCCGTTGTTCTTAGCCTGTATTTCATTTTTATTAAGTAAATAGTGGAAATTAAGTCGGAAAAAGTCCTACAATATGGATTACTTCATTTCTTCGTTTTCGAAAATTGCCTCAATTGGTAATTGAAATAATTTCGACATTTTAAACGCTAATGGCAAGCTTGGATCAAACTTGCCCTTCTCAATGGCATTGATCGTCTGCCTCGACACGCTGAGTTCATCAGCGAGGTCTGCCTGAGTCAGATCCAGCTCTGCTCGAAGTACTTTCAATCGATTTTTCATTTGTAACGCTTTTGTCCGATCAATAAACTAATCAAGTAAGTAACACTAATAAAAATTACCAGAAAAGAAATCTCAGCATCATTGGTAATTAAATTAGTTATGTCAAGTAATGTATAACTCAATCCTCCAACTATTCCCGCTCCTAACGCTATTCCCATTGCATCTAATTGAATTTTCTTTTGAAGGTCGTCTAGGGCGTTCAAATGCTTGATGTTAATTAAAATCATTCCGACACCCAAGAGTGCATTGATGATGACAGCAACAACAGTAAGCGCTACCTTTTCATCCCAAATAAACTTTGGACCAAAAGTCGCCAGTGCCATAGAGCCTGTCCATAACGTGGTCCAGATAGCTAATTTTTTAGTATTTCTTTTAATTTGTGTATTCCAAGCAACTTCTTTCATTGTAAAGTATATTTGATTATTTGTAAAGTTATATTGACACAAATATAATACAATTTTTATAAATGACAAGTTTTATTTACATTTAGTCATGTTAACTATTCTTTTTAGCTTGAACGTCTATAGAAAAATATAAAAAGTACATTTGACAAAGGCATCAAGTGTCAATACTAAGAAATACGTGCAGTTTAAAAAAAGTACATAACATGGTATATGCGATAATGCTCCCTAAAAACTAATACTCCGCATATACTTGCCGTTCCCTGAAAACTGAAAAACACTATGAAAGTCAAATATGATAAAATAGGAATTGATTACAATCTGACTCGTAAAGCGGACAAATATCTAACAGAACAATTACTGTTTCATTTAGACCCTAAAGAAAATGGACTATACTTGGACATAGGTTGCGGAACGGGAAATTATACAAATGAACTACAAAAAAGAGGTTTTCAATGTATAGGAATTGACCCATCAATTGAGATGTTGGAAAAAGCTAAGTCCAATAATCATCAAATTGATTGGCGGATAGGAACTGCCGAGAAAACAGGTTTAGCTGATAATAGCATGAATGGAATAATTGGTTCGTTGACCATACATCATTGGACTGACTTAAAAAAAGGGTTTTCTGAACTGTATAGGGTTTTAAAACCAGAAGGTAGAATAGTTATATTCACATCAACGCCAAAACAAATGAATGGTTATTGGTTA
>JBATIW010000199.1:0-1692 GCA_049668005.1 Maribacter sp. | reverse complement strand
CTTGGCAGATGAGGTAATCGTTTACCCAGCACATGGTGCCGGCTCTGCTTGTGGTAAGAATATGATGAAGGAAACCGTTGATACCTTAGGCAATCAAAAAAAGATGAATTATGCCTTGCGGGCAGATATGACCAAGGAAGAATTTGTGAAGGAAGTAACAGAAGGTTTGTTGCCGCCACCAAAATACTTCCCTTTGAATGTTAAAATGAACAAAGAGGGTTATGAAGATATAAGTGATGTTTTGGATCGGGGTAATACAGCTTTGTCTCCTGATATTTTTGAAACAGCCGCTAACGAAACCGGGGCATTGGTGTTGGATGTACGCCATCAAGACGATTTTGTTAAGGGCCATATTCCGCGCTCAATTTTCATTGGGCTGAATGGCGATTTTGCGCCTTGGGTAGGGGCTTTGATAGCTGATGTGAAACTGCCTATTTTATTGGTGGCTCCTATCGGTAAGGAAAAAGAAGCGGTAATACGCTTGTCACGTGTAGGTTTCGACGGCACTATTGGTTATATCAAAGGTGGATTTGAATCATGGAAAATGGCCGGTAAGGATTATGATACGATAACGGCTGTTACGGCTGCGGAAGTAAAGGCGAAAATCAATGCAAAAGAGATTCCTGTTTTTGATGTTCGTAAAGAAAGTGAATATAAATCAGAACATGTGGCTGATGCAATAAATACCCCATTGGATTTTCTAAACAATCATTTAGTTGAATTTCCCAAAGAGCAAACATTTTTATTGCATTGTGCTGCCGGATATCGTTCAGTAATTGCAGCTTCAATATTAAAAAGTAGGGGTATCCATAATTTGATTGATATTACGGAAGGATTCAAGGCGATAAAGGCATCGGGCATTGAGGTTACTAATTATGTTTGCCCAACCACTTTGTAATAAAAAAATAAAATTAGAACTGATTAGTCATTGGTCGAAATTCACTTGCTTTTTCCCTAGCCCTAAAGGGAAACAAGCGAATTTTAAGCTTCCGCCCTTCAGGGCCGGGGAAAAAGAAGCTTGAAATACATCATTTTAGACTGAACTGAATAGTTTTTATAATAAAGTTGTAAAAATTCTGTTAGTTTGCTTGGTCTGCATCGGTGTAATTACAACGATGGTGCTTTTAATAACATATTTAATAAAATAAATAGGACATTATGAAAAAAAACATGGGAGGTTTAGATAAGGTATTACGGGTTGTTTTAGCTATAGCAGCAGCACTTCTCGTATATTTTGAAGTTGTTGAAGGACCATTGGCATATATTCTCTTGACAATTACAGGAGTTTTCGTGATAACGAGTCTAGTGGGCTTTTGTCCGCTATATGGTATTTTCGGAATAAGTAGTTGTAAATCAAAGCATACTTAATTGATCAACTTAAAGCGTAAATCATTTATAGCTGACTTTTATCATATTTTGAAATTTAAAGAGGCCATATTTTTACTTCTTGGTTTTAAAACTTAATATAATGGCATACGTACTACCTTTAGTTAATTGGGGCAACGGAATTATTATGATCGCTATTTTTGGAGTCGTTTGTGTAGCATTGGTTGCTGCCCTAGTAATATTCATGAATAGCGGTAATAAGGATAAAAGCTAACACAATAATTACCATATTAAATAGTACAAGGATCCTAAAGCAATATATATGGCCCAAGCGGTCTATTTGGCTTAATGTTCTCGTTTTATTAT
>JBATIW010000198.1:0-1904 GCA_049668005.1 Maribacter sp. | reverse complement strand
CAGAATATCTGTAGTGTTTGCGGTTTCCGCAAAGGAATCACCACTATCCTCCGATTTAAATAATCCCTGGTATCTATAATTGTTGCTTTGGGTATTTGCGCTTAAGATGTAAACTACATCCGGATTGGCCGGGCTAACCCCAAGCACCAATCTGCCTGAATCATCTGGTAGTATATCCGTAATTCTGGGAAAAGTTACGCCACCATCTTCAGACTTGTAATATGAAGACATCGAAACGGCATAGACCGTATTCGGATCGTCCGGTTTAAGTTTAAAATCGGTAATATTTAGTGGTGTTTGCTTATTAAACGTTACTCCGGCATCTGTTGATTTCCAGAGCCCACGATTTGAACCCACCCAAATAATATTGGAATTCGTCGGGTCTATTACGATTTCATTTGTTAAAAGATTGATATTGGGATTCGTAGATGCATTAAGTCCGGTTTCTTGCCAGGATGTACCTCCATCCGTAGATTTAAAAACGCCAATACTGTATGAGTCCGCGGCATCATCATCTCCGGTGGAAATGTAAACTATATTAGAATTGTTAGCATCAATAGCTATTCCCGAAACCCCTATTTGTAAAAAATTATCAAATAGATTTGTCCAGCTACTGCCAGCGTCTGTCGATTTCCATAGGCCTCCGGCCGGAGCACCCACATACCAAACATTGGCATCGTTGGGATCAACAGCTATTGCATTTATCCTTCCCTGTCCCGGGAGACTTCCTGACTGAGTTCCATGTGTGGAAGGACCTATGGATGTCCAATTACTGACTGGATTGATAGCTTTACCAATAGTGTTTGCTTGCTTTTTTTGCCATGCATTCCATAATTGCTCTGAGGTAGGTAGATTTCCATTAGTATCCACAAAATTCATCCAGTAATTTTCCCAACGCATATAAGGTTTAAAACCGCTTCCTTTTTCGTTTATATCTTTACCTTCCCAATACTTATTGAATACTTCGGATATTTCATAAATGGTATAGGTATCTGTTGAGGAACTTGAAGTCCTTGCAATTGTATTAGAAGACTTTGATTTTTTCAAATCTTTCATCCATGGGGCACCTTCATTAAATTGAGCATACGAATAGGCACCCGTTAGCAGAAGAAGAACTACTAATTTTCTTAACATGTAATTTTTTTTTTTGTAAATATCCTGAAAAAACTAAGAATATTCAATTTATTCTGCCAAACTACACTAATTTGTATTTTATTAGATCAATAATTCGTGAACTATTGATTTTTTGAACGTTTTAGGTCCATTAAAACTTTCACATTTCGTTAGGAACAAAAAAATTAACTTTGCTGACAAGATCAAATAATAATTTTTTGCCTTTAGCAGAATAATCCATTTATTAGTTGTTACTCTATTATTCTAAACGTTTGTATAAGAATCCGGCATTTCAAAAACTGTAACCAAAGTTTTTCAATGAGATATCTCCTTTTGTTATTCTTGGTTTTTATTAGCCATTCACTTTTTTCCCAGAATGATTCCTTATCATCTTCCATAGTGAATGACACTGCCAGGTTCAATATGAAAAAAATTAAAAAGAGCAAAAAGACAGACACCCTGGAAATTACAATCAAGGATTACAAAATTATTTCTTACTCAAGAGACTCCACTTACTGAGATACCACTCTTAATATACACAAGGAATATAAATACAAGTATTTGCGCAGGGATGATTTTGAATTAATGCCTTTTGCCAATGTAGGTCAGCCTTATAATCACCTTGGTCTCAATCTTGATCGCAATACCCTTTATCCGACTATTGGTTCTAAAGCAAGACATTTTAACTATTATGAGGTGGAGGACATATCCTATTATAACGTGGCCACTCCATTGACAGATCTTTTTTTTAAGACCACTTTTGAACAGGGTCAGCTGTTGGATGCGATGCT
>JBATIW010000197.1:0-3665 GCA_049668005.1 Maribacter sp. | reverse complement strand
GATCTGGAAGAAAAAAAGCGATTGAATGGGAATGGTGCCGCTGAAGAATTTGTCCAGTAGAAGTACAGCATAGGTCATAGTTTACATTGACTATGGCCTCAGGTTCCATGGATGCTGATACCCTGTTCGTTGTCTTCTGTACTTTTTCAAAGACCCCTTAAAACACTAGCTCCTCATATACAATAGGATCGGATATTTCCTCCACATTACCCATATACTCCTTCCCACGAAGTCTCCTGACCGTATGGGCGGTGAGTTCTTCCTCAGGGTAGGAGTGTATAAGTTCCTCAATGGACTTTTGGTCCAGTTCATCATCGATGGGTATGAGCCATTTATCCTCCAATGCCGGGGGTAGTATAAAGGGCATTCGGGGCCCTTTGAGCTTAGGATTGTTATGTATTTTGGTCAATAGGGTATTTCCTTCGGTGGTGACAATCGTAAAAGTGTTTATCGTACCCCCCGTTTCCTTATTTGACCACTCACTATATAGTCCTGCAAGGGCCAAGGGCTCATTGTTTTGTTGTTTAATAAAAAAGGGATAGGTTTTGCCATCAAAATGATGGTGCTCGTAGAACCCATCCACATAAATGATACAACGATTGTGTTTGGCAGCATTGCGAAAAGAGGGTTTCTCGAAAATGGTTTCCCCTCTGGCGTTCAAGGTGCGGTTCCATAACTTTTTACGTTGCTCGTCATCCTTGACCCAATGGGGTACAAGGCCCCAAGTCGCCACTTCGGGAAAATTCGGGGAGCGATCCGTATAGATCAGTACTTCGGGATGACTAAATCCAGATGCATGATGAATGGGCAGGTCGGTCAAGGGAATCAATTTTTCCATGATTTCTTCAATGGCCTGATAATCCTGCTCCCGTTGTGCCCGCGTTAGTTGGGCCTCCAAACTTGCTTTTATATCGTAACACATACTATTGTAATAGGTAGATCCTTATTTCAGCTGGTACTATTGCGCAGCTTAAAGTTAAGAAATTCCGAACGCGATTTTGTTGTAATTGATCATGCTTCGTTTTTCCCCCGTTCTGTTAGTCATTAAGCGATGCCTTTTGTGTAGTACTTTTTTCGCAGCCAAAAAGAGACGCGAACCAACAAGATCAAGGCAGGAACCTCCACTAAGGGACCAATTACCCCTGCGAATGCCTGTCCCGAATTCAGTCCGAAAACGGCTATGGCAACGGCAATCGCCAATTCAAAATTGTTCCCTGCTGCCGTAAAGGCCACGGAAGCGGTCTTGTCATATTCAGCGCCCATTGCCTTGGTAACGAAAAACCCAATGAGGAACATTAAACTAAAATAGATCAATAACGGTACGGCGATGATCAAAACGTCCATGGGGATTTCCACGATCAATTCACCTTTTAAGGAGAACATGACCACAATGGTGAATAAAAGGGCGATCAAGGTCATTGGCGAAATGGTCGGGATAAATTTTGTGGTGTACCATTCCTCCCCTTTTAATTTTACCAAAATCAATCTGCTTAAAATGCCCATTAGGAACGGAATTCCCAAATAAATGGCAACACTCTCGGCAATGGTGCCGATGGAGATATCCACAATGGCACCGTCAAAGCCGAAATAGGGGGGAAGCACGGTTATAAAGATCCAAGCGTAAAAACTATAGGCGAACACCTGGAAAATACTATTTAGGGCCACCAGACCCGCTCCGTATTCGCTGCTACCTTCCGCCAGGTCGTTCCAGACCAGGACCATGGCAATGCATCGTGCCAAACCGATCAAGATCAGGCCGACCATATATTCCGGATAATCCCTTAGAAACGTAATGGCCAACACGAACATTAGAACAGGACCAATGATCCAATTCAGCAGTAAGGAAATGGAAAGGATCTTGGTATTGCGGAACACTTTGGGCAATAGGGCATAATTGACCTTCGCCAACGGCTGATACATCATCAAAATCAAGCCAATGGCAATGTGAATATTGGTGGTACCTCTACTGAATGCGTCGAGCGTAGTCGGAAATGAGGGGACAAAATACCCAATACCAACGCCTATGGCCATTGCGATAAAGATCCAAAGGGTCAAATAACTGTCGAGAAAACTTAATTTTTTTGTGGATGCCATTTTAAGATTTGATTTGGGAGAATACATAGTATAATTCAGTTGCGATTTGCAAGCTCCGTTCCTTATATTTTTCGGCCTGCTGCGGGGTATTGTCAAATGCCTTTGGGTCTTCAAAGGTAATCGGGAAGCGTTTTTCGGCACCTGCGATAAATGGGCAAGCTTCATCAGCTTGGGAACAGGTCAATACGGCCGCAAAATCGGATGTTGGATTAAAGGCATCATCGAACTTTTTGGAAAAACCAATGACGGGATGCTGGTTTTCCGCATATTTTATGGAATAGACCGGGTTTTTGCCTTCGGAGAGCATGTTTATTTCAAAACCTGAATCTTTTAAGGTTTCCGCTGCCATGGGGAAAAGTGCTGTGGCCTCCGTACCGCCCGAATAACAAAACACATTTTGTATGTTACAATGATAGGCCATGGTCTGCGCCCATACCTGTGATAAATGACTTCTGCGGGAGTTGTGGGTACAGATAAAATTAATCCGGATCTCTAGATCGGATTGTACCTTTTCCTGAATAAATGCAATAAAGGGTTGTAAGGTTTTCTTGCGTTCCTTAGGGATGCTTGCAACATCCAATGCTGCGATGGTGTTTTCAATAGTATGGAATACTGGCATTCTTGGTTGGTTTTTATTTGATGGGTTAACAGCATCCGCTTCCAGGTTCACAGGAGTCCGCAGCTTGTATTTCTGATAGCGCCACTTTTTGTTTGTCCTGTTTTGTGCCTGGTTTTTCGGCATAGACGGTGATACTGAAAATACCCGTACCTCCATTGTTGAAGGCCTTGGCTTCTTCCTGGGAAAGGTATTTACCCAGGATATCATCAGGGATACGGATTGGTTTTTCCTTTTGGATTTTCAAATTTTGAAAGCCTTTATCGGCTATAAGGTGTAGGTATTCTGATTTTTGGATGGCACCTGCAACACAGCCTGCATACATTTCGGCATCGGCCTTCAAGGCTTCAGGAAGATCACCGACCAACACAATATCGGAGACACTAAAGTGACTCCCGGGTTTCAGTACCCTGTACATCTCTGCGATGACCTTGGCCTTGTTCGGTACCAGGTTCAAGACGCAATTGCTTACGATCACGTCGGCAACGGCATCGCTTACAGGCATGGCATCAATATCGCCTTCCCTGAATTCCACATTGTTGTAGCCTAGCTTCTCTGCATTGTTACGGGCCTTTTGGATCATGATGGGGGTAAAGTCAATCCCGATCACCTTGCCTTCCTGACCCGTTTCGTGGCGGGCCACAAAACAATCATTACCAGCTCCGGATCCTAAGTCAATGACGGTATCCCCTTTTTTTATGTTGGCGAATTCGGTAGGAAGTCCACAGCCTAAGCCCAAATCGGCGTCCTCAACATAGCCGTTGGTATCGGTATAGTCATCCATCATTATGTTATACACCTTGTTGGATGGGGTAGTGGCGCCACAGCATGAGGAAGCATTTTCGGCTTTACCCTGTTCTGCGATCTTGGCATAACGTTCTTTGACTATATTTTTTAATTCCTGTTCTTTTTTCATCAGTATGCTTTTTATGATTTTGGTGTGGATGTTCTACAC
>JBATIW010000196.1:0-2062 GCA_049668005.1 Maribacter sp. | reverse complement strand
CCTTAATGGGTAGAGGAGATATCATCAAGGAAACTACCTTGGAGATTTTTAATACGAAAGACCATGCAGAATGGAATGAAGTTCCAGTTGTTTCTTTGAACCATCAGGAGGTTCCTGCAACATCGGTAGATTTATGGGATAGTTTTGATCGTTCCATCGGACATCACTTCAATATGTCAATCGACTTGAATGCCTGTACCGGATGTGGTGCTTGTGTTATTGCTTGTAGTGCAGAAAATAATGTTCCTGTCGTAGGGAAACAAGAGGTAAGACGATCTCGTGATATGCATTGGTTGCGTATAGATAGATATTATTCTTCAGAAGATACTTTTGAGGAGGATAATGTCAAAAAAGATGAATTCGATGGTTTGTCTGGAAGTAAAGGTTCATTGGGTGGTTTTGGTGAGTTGGAAGATCCAGCGACAAATCCGCAGGTAGCCTTCCAGCCTATTATGTGTCAACATTGTAATCATGCGCCTTGTGAGACAGTTTGTCCGGTTGCTGCAACATCGCACGGTCGTCAAGGGCAAAACCAAATGGCTTATAATCGATGTGTAGGTACAAGGTATTGTGCGAATAACTGTCCTTATAAAGTACGCAGGTTCAATTGGTTCCTGTATAATAACAATGATGAGTTTGACTACCATATGAATAATGATTTGGGTAAAATGGTGGTTAATCCAGATGTTAATGTTAGATCAAGAGGTGTTATTGAAAAATGTTCTATGTGTATTCAAAAAACACAGAAGACTATTCTTGATGCCAAAAGAGACGGTCGGGCAATAGTGGATGGTGAATTCCAAACGGCTTGTTCAATGGCATGTAGCAATGGAGCCATTGTATTTGGCGATGTAAATGATGAAAAGAGTGAGATTGCTGACTTGAAGGAAAGTAATCGTATGTACCATTTATTGGAGAGTGTAGGGACAAAACCAAATGTATTTTATCACGTTAAAGTGAGAAATATCAACGAAGCATAAAAATAATATTTAGCAAAGTAACTTAACAAAAATTATGGCGTCGCATTACGAAGCACCTATACGAAAACCCCTAGTACTTGGAGATAAAGGCTACCATGATGTAACTGTGGATATTGCCGCTCCTGTTGAGGGAAGAGCCAACAAGCATTGGTGGATTGTTTTTTCCATCGCTTTGGCTGCATTCCTTTGGGGTATTGGTTGTATAATTTATACTATATCAACCGGTATTGGAACATGGGGTTTAAACAAAACCGTAAACTGGGCTTGGGATATTACCAACTTCGTTTGGTGGGTAGGTATTGGTCATGCAGGGACACTGATTTCTGCGGTACTTCTCTTATTTAGACAGAAATGGAGAATGGCAATCAACCGTTCAGCGGAGGCAATGACCATATTTTCGGTAATTCAGGCGGGATTGTTCCCCATAATTCACATGGGACGTCCTTGGTTGGCATACTGGGTGTTACCAATTCCTAACCAATTTGGGTCGTTATGGGTAAACTTTAACTCACCATTACTATGGGATGTATTTGCGATTTCAACCTATCTATCGGTTTCATTGGTATTCTGGTGGACGGGATTATTACCTGATTTTGCTATGATTCGTGATAGGGCAGTACTGCCTTTCCAAAAGAAAATATATAGTCTATTAAGTTTTGGATGGACAGGTCGTGCAAAAGATTGGCAACGTTTTGAGGAAGTTTCATTGGTATTGGCAGGTTTGGCCACTCCATTGGTACTATCCGTACATACAATTGTATCTTTTGACTTTGCCACATCGGTAATACCGGGATGGCACACAACCATATTTCCTCCTTATTTTGTTGCTGGTGCTGTTTTCTCAGGATTCGCTATGGTAAATACCTTGCTGATTATCATGAGAAAAGTGTGTAGCCTGGAAGCATATATTACTGTTCAGCATATTGAGCTTATGAACATCGTTATCATGATTACGGGTTCTATTGTTGGTTGTGCCTATATCACTGAGTTGTTCATGGCATGGTACTCTGGAGTTGAATATGAGCAATATGCATTCTTGAATAGGGCTACTGGGCCTTATTGGTGGGCCTATTGGGCAATGA
>JBATIW010000195.1:0-2275 GCA_049668005.1 Maribacter sp. | reverse complement strand
ACCTCATCCTTGGTAATCAACATTGCTTCTTGGGCCTGAATTAGAAAAGCAGGGCCCAAAAACAGTATTATCAAAAGTAGTTTCTTCATCATCCATTTAATTTGGAGCAAAATTAGACGGAGATAATAGACCTGGCAGTAACTATTGTTACCAAGAAAATATTATTTAAAAATGAAGGAATAGAAGAAATCTATGTAAGGAATTCAGGTCTTGGTCAAAGCTTGGGACCAAAGGCTAAATCGCCTGCATCACCAATACCAGGAATTATATACCCCTTTCGGGTTAGTTCATCGTCAATAGCAGCTATCCAAAGATGAGTGCCTTCGGGAAAAACCTTTTTTATATATTCAACACCCTGTTTTGAACCAATCACTGAAATAATGTGAATCTGTTTGGGTTGACCATGGCTTTTTAAAACGTTCAAAACATTCTCCAGGGTTCTACCAGTAGCCAACATAGGGTCTGTGAGTACCAGGGTCTTGTTTCCCAATGAAGGGGCAGCAAAGTATTTGACGATAACCTCAAAATCGTCCCCTCCGTTTGGATGCTTTCTATACGCCGAGATAAAGGCATTCTCCGCACGATCAAAATAATTCAAAAGTCCTTGATGCAAGGGAATCCCAGCCCGTAAGACAGAACATAGCACCAATTCATCAATAGGCAATGCAATGTCCTTTGTGCCAAAAGGGGTCTGCACTGTTTTGATATCATAGTTCAGGGACTTACTAAGTTCATAACAAAGCACTTCCCCAATGCGCTCAATATTCCTTCGAAATCGCATAGGGTCCTTTTGTATATCAATATCCCTAATTTCAGAGATAAAATGATTTAGGACAGAGGGTATTGACTCAAAATGATGAACTATCATAAACAATGGAATTAATATCTAAAATACGATTTAAATCTTAGCTTACTTTGGCGATAAATGAAAAAGATGCCTGTTATTTTTCGTTCTTGGTGTAAAACCAATAACTAATTCCTACCGACCAATAGAACACATTTTCCAAATCTTCCTCAAATACGGAATCTTCGGTAGTTATGGTAGCACTGCTCTGGGGAAAAGCCCAAGTTGGTGTTACAGAAAAAATGAACTGTTTATGATAATATTGTAAGGGTAGACTCAGTTCAACATTCAATAGCTTAAATTCTGAAGCTTCCTTTATTTCCACACTGGTTGTCGAAGAAGGTTCGGTTAATGCAGCGCCATTTCCTTGGCCTTTTCTACTGCCCAAACGGCTAGTGGTGTAATACTCTTGATAAAAGTATTGGGATCCCGCATACATTGCCAAAGTTGGGTTGATCAATAAGTTATTGTCAGCGGCATAAAAAGTACGATCCAACATAAGTCCTGCAAAAATATCCGCCGAGCTTTCTTTGTTGAAATAACTACTTGCAGTTAGGGTAACTTCAAAAGCATCTAAATCATACCCCAGCATTCCTGTGATATCGCCAACCGTTTCAGATTGTACATTGTAACTATCCTTGTTGAAAAAATAGGCAGTTCCTGAAATGCCTCCACTCCATTTATTCGCATCGAACATATAACCAGCACTGATCAAAAAAAGATCAAAACGACTATCATCTGAACTGGTAAGATAAGATGCCGATACATCGGCAAAAAAACCTGATTCATCATAATACCCGATTGAAGGAAAAATGTACGGTGCGGCAATGGAATCCCGTCTTCCCATAAAAATTGCATCGTTGATGTAACTTATATCGGTAAGTAAATACGACTGATTATCATTGGATTTCTCCTTGACCGTGGTCTTATTGTTTTGGGCAAAAAGACCCAGTGGTAGTGCTAAACATGTAAACAAGTAAATTATGGTCCTGGTTCTCATGACAAAAAGATTAGATTAAAAATAGGGCTTTGCCACAATGTTGTTGGCAAAGCCCAAACAACTAACATTATCTAGTGCTTTTTTTGCCTTTCTTCTTTTGGATTACAGGTTTTTTAACACCAGTTTTCTTCATCATTTTTTTATTGGCCTGCATATTCTTTTGAACCATCATTTTTCGTTGTTGATGTAAATTTTGGAACTTTTGTCCATCTAAATTCAAACATTCGCCATCTTGCAATTTCAATTGTTTGCGCGCTCTTGTTTGATATGTACCATCAGGATTTACCATACCCCCATCAGCTAGATTGAATTGCGACTGCAATCTATTTTGGAATTGATTTTCTATCCGATACATTTCGCCATCTACAAGCATATAATGCAACCGATTTTGGTTACGTTCTTCCACTTGGTTTTGTGCCAAACCTTTATTC
>JBATIW010000194.1:0-1862 GCA_049668005.1 Maribacter sp. | reverse complement strand
GTACGTGGGTCAGCCTCCAAACATAATTGTTCCGCAATGGTCATTTCTGAGCCTGTAAATCCAAGTGCTAAAAGTGCTAATTCACATTTCCATTCTTTTTCAGTGCCCTCTACTTCCTTAAGAATGGGTCGCTTCCCAGGTTCTTTGATCCATTCTACTTCAGAAGTTATCAATCCTTTAAGGATTCCGTCTTTATCTCCAATAAATTCCTTAGTTGAAATACTGAAAAAACGTTCTGCACCCTCTTTATGGGACGAACTAGTGCGCAATCGCATGGGCCAAAATGGCCATGGTTGGTCTATAGGTCGTTCTGGCGTACCCTTACCCAAAATCTCAAAATTAGTTACTGACTTTGCCCCATGTCGGAAAGATGTTCCTATGCAATCTGATCCTGTATCGCCCCCACCTATAACAATAACATTTTTGTCAGTGGCCATAATTTCTTCACCTAATTCCTTAATGCCCTCAACACGTCTGTTGTTTTGACCTAAAAAATCCATGGCTTGAACCACACCTTTAAGGTCAGCCCCTTTTATAGGTAGGTTTCTCCTTACCGTTGCCCCACCACATAAAACCAAGGCGTCAAAATCATTTTTGAGTTGTTCGGCTTTTACATCAACACCCACATGAATGCCACATTTAAATTCAATGCCCTCTTCTTCCAAGACTTTTAACCTTCTATCTATGACATGTTTTTCCATCTTAAAATCAGGGATACCATATCTTAAAAGTCCTCCTGGTTTTTCATCTCTTTCAAAAACTGTTACTAAATGCCCGGCCCGATTCAACTGCTGGGCTGCGGCAAGACCGGCAGGCCCGGAACCAATTACAGCAACCTTCTTTCCAGTTCTATTGGCTGGAGGTTGTGCAACAATCCATCCCTTTTTAAAAGCAGTTTCAACAATATTCTTCTCTATATTCTCTATAGTGACAGGGTCTTCGTTGATTCCAAGTACACATGCTTCTTCACAAGGGGCAGGACATAACCTCCCTGTAAACTCAGGAAAATTATTGGTTGCATGTAAAATATCTGCTGCTTTTTCCCATTTGCCCCGGTATACCGCATCATTGAAATCTGGAATTAAATTCCCCAAGGGACAACCGCTATGGCAAAAGGGAATACCGCAATCCATGCAACGGGCACCTTGGTCTTTCAAAGCAGACTCCTTCATAGGGAGCGTGAATTCCCTATAATTTTGTATGCGCTCCTCAACAGGAGCATATTGTTCTATTTTTCTATCGAATTCCAAAAATCCCGTTATCTTTCCCATGTTTCGATTTATATAGTTTCTAACTTTTCTTTTTCTAAACGAATCAAAGCCTGTTTGTATTCCTCTGGGAATACTTTTACAAAATCAGGGAGACAATCTTCCCAATTCTCCAATATCCGTTGGGCCAATGGGCTCATTGTATAGTTGTAATGACTTTCTATCAACTCTCTTAGTTCTGCAATATCCTGATCTTCCTCTACTGCCAATAGATTTAAAGCTTCCTTATTGCACTTCTTTTCAAAGGTTTTGTTTTTGTCATAAACATAGGCAATACCACCACTCATTCCAGCACCAAAATTTCTTCCAACTTCACCCAGAATTACGGCGACACCACCGGTCATATATTCACAACCATGGTCTCCAATACCCTCTACAACCGTTTTCGCACCTGAATTTCGAACACAAAAGCGCTCTCCAGCCTTTCCATTAATATAAGCTCTACCCGCGGTGGCTCCATATAAGGTTACATTACCTGTAATGACATTGTCCTCTGGTATAATGGTTGAACCATCGGGTACTTTTATCACCAATTTAGCTCCGGAAAGTCCTTTTCCTAAATAATCATTGGTGTTGCCATTCACGGTCATTGTA
>JBATIW010000193.1:0-2551 GCA_049668005.1 Maribacter sp. | reverse complement strand
ACCTGGTTCATAGGTGACATCCATCCACATGAGTCGATATCTGTTCTGAGGTGTTGCAGCATGTTTTTTCTGGATCCCCATACTTTTGCCATTTACAAAAAGCTCTGCACTATCATAACTTGTGTAGACAAAAACAGGTGTGGTCTCACCTTCGCGGCCTTCCCAATTCCAATGGGGTAGTATATGCAATGTTTCGTCAATGGTATTCCATCGACTACGATATAGGTAATAGCGATCTTTTGGCAGGCCAGCCAGATCATTGATGCCAAAATATGAACTGCGTGATGGCCACATTTCATCATATGGGGTTGGCTCACCCAAGTAATCAAAACCGGTCCAGACAAACTCTCCTATAACCCAGGGCTTATCATCCTGCAACACAAAATCCAAATCCGGTATATTGGACCAACTACAAGCTTCCAAATCGTAGGAAGAGCTTTGGTAGTCATCGTATTGTTTCATTTTGCCCTCAACAACAGGGAATTTGTAAATACCTCTTGAGCTTACCGTAGATGCTGTTTCGGATCCCAATATGAATCCCTGTGGGAACTTTTCAAAGGCTTCTTCATAAAGGGGAAGTCGATAATTGAGACCTGGAATGTCCAAAACGGCACCAAACCCCGATTCCATTGAGTTCTTTACTTGGTCCATACCAACAGTAACTGGCCGTGTTGGATCTTCCCTATGGAAGATATCCTGCAACCATTTTGCTCGTTTTGCTCCAACAGAACCCCATTGGTCAGGAACTTCATTCCCTGCGCTCCACATCACAATACTAGGATGATTTCGCGTGGCATGTACCAAATTAACAATGTCTTTTTCGGCATATTCCTCAAAAAAACGATTGTACCCATTTTTTACTTTGGGTTTTGCCCATTCATCAAAACTTTCTGCCAAAAACATAAAGCCCATCTCATCACATAACTCCACTTGTTCCAAGGAGGGCATATTGTGCGAACTGCGAATGGCATCACACCCCATATCCTTTAAAATCCTTAACTGCCTGCGGAGTGCAGACGTATTGATAGCGGTACCAATAGGCCCCAAATCGTGATGCAGGCAAACCCCTTTGAACTTTCTTACCTTGCCGTTTAAGCTAAAACCTATTTCAGGTTCATATTTAATTTCGCGTATTCCAAATCGTATTATTACTTCATCTTTAAGCACATCATTCGCGTACAATTTCGAAATGGCCGTATAGCGATATGGTGTTTCCGGACTCCATAATTTAGGATTGGGTACGGCAAGGTTTTGATCAAACTCATTACCAAATTTTAAAAGTGATACATCCGAAACTACCGTATCCCCATTTGCATTAAGAATATGGGTCGCTAAATGAACATTATCGCCCGATACTTTTGTTTTAATATTCACCTTTGCCAATTCAGTAGTAATCGAGGGAGTGGTAATGAAGGTGCCCCATTGATCAATACTCTCCTTGTTTTTAATGATGATACGAACATTGCGATAAAGTCCGGCACCTGGATACCAGCGTGATGACGATGCAACATTGGTCAATTGCACAGCCAATGTATTATCCCCATCAATTGCTATCTGATCAGTTACATCAAAATAAAAATAACTGTAACCGTAGGCCCATTCCCCAACTTTTTTTCCATTGAGGAACACTTTGGGTTCGCTCATGGCCCCTTCAAAAAGCAACACTACTTTTTGTCCTTCTTTGTATTGGGGAATCTTAAATTTGTTTCGATACCAGGCTTGACCAATATATGGCAAGGCTCCTGTTCTTCCGGTTTTCTCCGAAGCTATATTTTCATTGTTTTGTACAATGGCAACCAACTGTTTATCTACCTCCTTGTCAAAAGGTCCATAAATAGCCCAATCGTGTGGTACCGAAACTGTTTGCCAGTCGGAATCATCAAAGTCCTTTTGAAAAGCATTTTCGCTATTACCCTTTAAGAACTTCCAATCTTTTTTAAGGGTAATATTCGTCCTTTCTTGGGCTAAATTCAATTGGGAAAACATCACCATCAAGAAAAAGGTTAGGGGTATCCTGTTTATTTTCATTTTCATGTCGTATTCACTTGATAACATCCTAACATTAAAGATAGGGGTCTTTTTAATTTATATCGGATTTGGATCTGGTTAGAATAACAACAATCGATTTACTAATAGGCGTTTTACTCCTATCCGCAAAATGGTTATAAGGTACCAGAACATTGGTCTCTGGAAAATAAGCAGCAAGATTCCCTTTCGGGATATTATACGGAACGACAAGGAATTTAAAAGCAGTTCGTTTGATATTATCATAGTAACTACTGATATCCACAATGTCCATTTTATTCAAACCCTGTGTTATCATGTCCTGCTTATTTATAAACAAAACCCTTCTTTCATTGTAGACACCTCTGTAGCGATCATCCAAGCCGTAGATCGTGGTATTGAATTGATCGTGGGAACGAATGGTCATCAACATAAATTCATTTTCCCGTAAGTTATGATCAGGTAATCCGTTCAATGTTATTTGCGCTTTTCCATTGGGCAACATTCTAAAATCGAGATCCCGTACATTATTGGGCAAATAATACCC
>JBATIW010000192.1:0-6714 GCA_049668005.1 Maribacter sp. | reverse complement strand
ACTATAATTACCCCATTGGCCCCTCTTGCCCCGTAAATTGCAGTAGAAGCGGCATCTTTCAATACATCTATAGACTCAATGTCATTCGGATTGAGAGAAGCGAGCGGATTGGAGTCCGTTGTCGAGGAGGTATTCACCGTGATGTTGTTTGTTTGCACTAAAGGAACACCATCGATGACCCAAAGTGGGTCGTTTACACCGGGAGTACCTACCCCACGAATACGTACATTGATGGGCGCACCTGGATCCCCACTGCGGTTGGTTATATTTACACCAGCTATTGTACCTGCCAAAACTTGATCAGGACTGGTGAGTGGTTTTGAAATTATATCCGAAGCCCCTAACGATCCTACCGAACCAGTAAGGTCTGCCTTCCGTTGGGTACCGTAACCTACTACGACTACCTCGCTTAACTGACTTGCATCTTCACTCATTGATATATTAATTGAAGTTCTTCCATCAACAGCGATTTCCTGAGTTGCGAAACCAACATAACTGAATATCAAAGTACCGTTGCTATCTGCCGATATGGTATAATTTCCATCAAAATCGGATTGGGTGCCATTGGTCGTTCCTTGCTCCACAATACTCGTCCCCGGTAATGGGGAACCGGAATTATCGGTCACCGTTCCAGAAATGGCAACCTGTGAATAGATTGATTGTACCCCAAATAAAAGTACAATAAGGAATATCAGACCAAAAGTCCTTATTCCATCGTGTCTCGTAAGGTTTTGTTTCATAATCAATTGGTTTAAGTTGTTTAATTAATGCAACAAGTATAAATACCTAGGCAATACTTATACTTGCTTGTAATAGACAATATAAATTGTAAAGAAGTGGGACCTCGAACTAACTAAAAATGAATGTTTAACATCTTAATTTTAAACACTCATCTGTAAATATATGTATTAAATATAATAATAATTTGGACTTATCCATATTTTATTTGTAGGCAATCTCTTAACTTCCCTGTCTATCCACTTGATAATATTCTAAGGAGATTTACTAAACCGTTTATAATTCATTATCTTCCATATTCATATAAAAGGTGTCCTGCAGCAACTAATTATATAATTTTTCGACAAGTTTTATATGAATTTCATAATGTTCAAACAACAGCTATGAGAAAGGACAAACTAAGAACTAAGACTTTGGATAAAATGAAAATAAATACGCTTTCTTTATTATATGTTTGCTCTTTGACCTGTACGATCAATGCCCAAGAAGATATTTTGCTAAAGGAATATAATCCTGTTTCTTCCTATAAAATTCCAATAACAACCGTTGGAAAAGCCAAATATCCTGTTATTGACATGCACTCACATCCTTATGCCAGGTCAGCTGCTGAAATTGATGAATGGGTTAAAACAATGGATAAATTTGGGATAGAAAAAACAACCATTTTAACCAAGCAGACAGGAAAAGTATTCGACAGTATTTTTAAGGCATATGCAAAATACCCCAATCGTTTTGAAATATGGTGTGGAATTGACTTTAGCGGATATTCTGAAAAAGGTTGGGACAAAAAGGTGGTTAAGGAGCTAGAGAGATGTTTTAAGATAGGCGCAAAAGGTGTTGGTGAAATAAGTGATAAAGGTCTTGGCATTTCAAATTCAAAATCATCACCAAAATATGTTATGCACATAGATGATGAACGGTTACAACCTTTTTTACAAAGATGCGGCGAATTGGGAATGCCCATCAATGTTCATGTAGCGGATCCGTATTGGATGTACCTGCCCATTGATTCGAACAATGATGGGCTAATGAATGCCAAGACATGGAGAATAGATCAATCAAAGGAAAACATACTTTTACACCAAGAATTGATCAATACCTTGGAAAATGCAGTTCGTAAAAATCCCGAAACAACCTTTATTGCTTGTCACTTTGCCAATTGCAGCCATGATTTAAGTATTTTAAGCAATCTATTGGATAGCTATCCCAATCTATATGCAGACATAGCGGCTAGATATGCCGAAACTGCTCCAGTACCTAGATATACAAAGGCATTTTACGAAAATAATCAGGACAAATTACTTTACGGAACCGATATGGGATTCGAAGCTTCTATGTATGAAACAACCTTTCGTATTTTGGAAACCCAAGATGAGCACTTCTACGAAAAAGATTTGTTCAATTACCACTGGCCGCTAAATGGGTTAGGACTAAGTGACACGGTGTTAAGAAAGTTGTATTTTGAAAATGCTAAAAAAATAATGGATTAATGCATCAGGAAAATATCTAAAAAACATAGCCTAATAGAAGTTCTTTAAACAGTATTGGAGGTTACAGCTACAAATAAAATTGGGCGGAAACAATAATTCTAGACAAATGAATTATCTTTAGTACTCTTAAATGATAACATCTTATATTTCTAAACTTCAGTTATGAAAAACATTATTTATCTTTTAGTTGCCATCATAGGCCTTATGGCATGTAAGCCAAAATCAGATCAGAAACCATCTAGCGATACCCAAGCTGTTTCAATTGACAAAGAGAACATTAGAAAAATCGATGTTCATGCCCATTTTAAACATTCTCGAACATATTTACCTTCTTTACTCAAAGAAAGGAATATGCAGGCTGTATTAGTAGACGTATCCAAAGCCGACTCGATAGGGATTTCCAGAAGCTGGGACGAATATTTGGCCCATGCTAAAGCATATCCCGATTTATACTTCCTTTGCTCTTCATTCATAGGTGTTGGTATTGATTCTCCGGATTATGCACAACAAACCATTGATCAATTAGAAAAAGAGATCGATGCGGGGGCCCGAATGGTCAAGGTGTGGAAGAATTTTGGAATGGTAACTAAAGATATGGGCGGTAATTTTATACAAATAGATGATCCACGGCTGCAGCCGATTTGGGATTTTTTAAAAAACAAGGGGATTCCAGTAATGGCACATATCGCAGAACCTGAACAGGCATGGAGACCACTTGATGACCCAACCAACCCACATTATGGCTACTACAATAACAATCCGCAATACCACGCCTATTCAATTCCTGAAATTCCTTCTTACGAAACGATAATTTCGGCCAGGGATAGATGGATTGAAAACAACCCAGATCTAAACATTTTATGTGCCCATCTTGGAAGCATGTCCAACCATGTAGAAAGGGTTGCCGAACGCCTTGATAAATTTCCGAACATGTACGTCGAAACTGCCGCGCGATTTGGGGATTTGGCAAGACAGGATACCAAAAAGGTAAAGGCATTCTTTGAAAAATATCAGGATAGGATCATGTTCGGTTCTGACTATGGGAATTCTACACTGCCAGATGCAATGACAGATGATGGACTTAATGAAGAGAAATTAAATCTAGAAAATAACTATGATGTGTTATGGCAATACTTAAGTGGAACTGATTCCTTAGTCGTAAGGAGGCAAAAAACACTAGGATTGGGACTTCCCGCTAGCATTCTAAGCAAAGTCTATTTTGAAAACGCCGCTAATTTCTTGAAGCTTGAATAGCTTGTTTTTAGTTGTTCAACTATAACTATTTAATTGTATTAACTCACCGATTCCATTCGCTTTGACACTTAACACCTTTTCATATACAGGAGGAAAAGCTAGATAGTTACTTTTTCCCAGCAAAAGGGAACCCATAACCAGAGTTATGGGTAATTTAATTCACACTACTTATAAATGAAGCTATATTTAGTTGTCCTTTAAAAAGCATTTATACCATTGATTCAATTCTTAACTAAGCTTTTTTCCTGAAATGTAGCATACGATAATGAAAGCGAATGCACTGAGTGGCATTGGAATTACTTTTAAACACTATACCATAAAACAAATCCTAAAAATATCACAATCAATGCATCAAATTTGATTGTAGTTTTTTGTTTAACTATATTTACAAAGTATTAAACATTTTTAATTATTGACATTTTAAAAGAGGCGTTAGCTTTTAAAAATGCCAGCATGGCCAATATGACTACAAGTGACCGTGTTGAAGCTTCACGAGAGGCCAAGCGTCTCATTTTGGCAATCAACGAAATTTATAAAGAAACAAAAGATGCTGACCTAATGGACATTATGAAGCGTCTTACAGTTAAGAAAAGAAAAATTGACAAACGCTTGAATGGCAGACCGCATCAAGCGATATAGAGGAAAATATTGTATAAAAAATAAAAATATGTTCGGATTATTCAAAAAGAAATCAGAAAAGGAAAAACTAGAAGCGCAATATGCCAAGCTCTTGCAGGAAGCCCATAGCCTTTCAACCACAAACAGAAAGCTTAGTGACCAAAAAGTCTTTGAAGCTGAAGAAGTGATGAAACAACTTGAAAAATTAAGCTAATATCATTCTTAAAATGGTAAAGAAGAAAAAACCCGATAATGTGGTTTTCAATGCAGAAGATCAAAAGTATGATGCCGCATTAAAACCTTACGGTACAAATCTGGGTGCCCCAGTAATTACAACAACGGACACACTTGCTTGGAAGAATAGAAGTATCAATAAGGTAAATCATAAAGTTCAAACCAAGTATCTTGAACTGAAGGCGGAGTACGAAAAAATGATGGAAGCGTTTGAATATAACAACCTCGTTTTTAGTGCTACGTTTTCTTTTGAACCCATTATTGGTGAAACATACCATTTATACAAAAGACAAAATGGAGAATTGTTCCTATCCATTATTGCCCCGGACCAATGCAACTTCAATATTTTAGGTAGTTTTTATTTAAACGCAGACCAGATTTGGCAAAAAATATAGCTACGCTACTATGATTCAAACAACAATATTCACAGAAAGGGAATTAGATCGCATTATTGAAATGGCTTGGGAAGATAGAACCCCTTTTGAAGCAATACTTTTTCAATTTGGACTGCCTGAAAAAGAAGTTATTAAAGTAATGCGCACCAACCTTAAGGCATCCAGTTTTAAACGATGGCGAAAACGTCTGAATAGTGGGGTAAGTCAAAAGCATTTGAAAAAACGTAATCCAGATATTACGCGTTTTAGGTGTTCAAGACAAAAAGCCATTTCAGGAAATAAAATCAGTAAGCGCCAATGAATGGTTTGTTTGATACTGAAATATCAATGTTTCCGACCAAATATATTGAAATAGAGCAACGTATTCGGGGTATAGATCCGGTGAAGTATGGTAAAACACGCAATTTTATTGATGGTGCCATAACTTATCTGTCTCCGTATATTTCGCGGGGTATTATTTCTACCAAACATATTTATTCTGAAATCTTAAAACGAGGATATCCACCTGAAACCATTGAAAAGTTTATACAAGAACTCACTTGGCGTGATTATTGGCAACAAATTTGGATTGCGAAAGGTAATGCAATTAATGCTGATTTAAAAAATGGACAAAACCCAATTTCAAATTCTTCAATTCCCCAAGCTATTGTAAATGCGACCACTGGAATAGAAGCCATAGATGCCGCCATCACCACTTTTTACCGCACAGGGTATCTACATAATCACCTCCGGATGTACATTGCATCCATCGCTTGTAACATAGGGCACAGCTATTGGAAACTACCAGCACAATGGATGTATTATCATTTGTTGGATGCAGATTGGGCAAGCAACGCGCTAAGTTGGCAATGGGTGGCTGGAACAAATAGTAATAAAAAGTACTATGCTAATCAGGAAAACATTAATAAATACTGCTATACAAAACAAAAAAGAACTTTTTTAGATGTCCCGTATGATGTATTTAGCACAATCCAAACTCCTGAAATCTTAAGGGATATTGCTGTATTAAATTTAGAAACCACATTACCCCCAATAACATCCATTTCAGTTGATGAAACATTACCAACACTACTTTATAATTTTTACAACCTAGACCCGCTCTGGAAAAAGGATATTTCCGTAAACAGAATTCTGTTATTGGAACCGTCGCATTTTAAGCAATATCCAGTATCACAAAAGACCATTGATTTTGTATTGGCACTTTCAGAAAATATTAAGAATATTCAAGTATATGTTGGTGAGTTTGATGCCTTAGTACGTTCGTATTCTTTCAGAAATATTTATTTTAAAGAACACCCACTCAACATGCATTATACAGGTATAGAAGAACCCAGGGATTGGATATTTGATGTTCAGGGATATTACCCTTCATTCTTTGCTTTTTGGAAAAAATGTAAAAAGCAATTAAACTATTGAAAAAAGAAGCTATCAATATCGAATGGATGAAACGCCTATAAAAATTTTGAATAAGAAATCATAATATGCAATACAATAAACAGGATTTAGCAAATTTAGACCGGATTACAAAACTTAAAATCATAAATTCAGTTGCCGGTATTAAGCCTGCAAATTTGATAGGAACGATATGCAATAGAGGTATTACGAATGTTGCCGTATTTAGCTCTGTGGTACATGTAGGAAGTAATCCTCCGCTATTAGGCTTTATTGCGCGACCGCAGACCGATGAAGTGGGACATACATTTCAAAATATTGGGGAAAACGGCCAGTACACTATTAATCATATTCACCCAGAATTTACTAAAGAAGCACACTATACATCTGCAAAATTCGATAAGGATATTTCAGAATTTGAGCGCTGTGGATTAACGGAAGAATATATAAACGGTTTTAAAGCACCTTTTGTAAAAGAGAGTCAGTTTAAGATAGGAATGCGTTTTAAGGAAACCATTGATATACCTTTAAACGGAACAACACTAGTGATAGGCGAAATAGAACATTTACTGCTTCCAGACACGGCAATGCGC
>JBATIW010000191.1:0-2494 GCA_049668005.1 Maribacter sp. | reverse complement strand
CGAATATGCAGAAGGCCATAATAAGATGAAAAGGCAAGTACAAGAATTAATGAATTCAGCATCGTGAAACTAACCCAAGACCAAATACATGAACTATTTCAGTTTACCCGAAAACATTTTGTGGAGCACTACGATTTACAGACTGAGTTGGTAGATCATTTGGCTAATGGTATGGAGGAACAAATGGCCGTACAACCCAAACTGACATTTAAAGAGGCGCTTAATTTGGAATTCAATAAATTCGGGATTTTTGGTTTTCATGAGGTGATCAAAGAAAAGACAAATGCCATGCATAAACGGTATTGGAAAATATTCTTTCGCTTTTATAAAGACTATTTTAAGTTACCAAAGGTGCTCCTGTTATTTGGGATATCAACCTTACTTTTTTTTGTATTAAGAATAATACCCGATGAAATCGGCAAGTATGTTCCCGGGATAGCCGTAATGCTTGTTTTGGTGTTTTTCCTTTTCGTGACCTTTCGAAACAAAAGAAAACAGAAAACCAAAACTAGGAAATGGCTGTTGGAAGATATGATTGCCACAAATGGCAATATCTTTTTGGTTTTGAATTTTGCACTACAAATCTTGATTTTCCCTAATCTTATAGAATGGCCCTTGGAAAGTCCATTAGGAACATTTATGGTGTCTTTTGGAGTAGTGCTGCTTTTTCTTTTATTTCATGTTATGGTCAATGTGATTCCGCCAAAAGCCGAAGAACTCTTGGTAGAAACCTATCCGGAGTATAAAATGATTTAAATTTTGTAACAAAATCCAATTTTAAAACACTAACTCCACAGAACAAATTACCAACCTTTATGTTCAAACACTTTATTAGCCTTCAATGGAAATCGTTTTTTAGATCGTCCAACTTAGGAAAAAGTCTCGCCTTAAAAATAATTATGGGCTTTTTTGCCATTTATATGATGGTCTCTTTCGCAGGATTAGGCGTTGCGCTATTTTTTATTCTGAAAAAACTATACCCAGATGTTGACCCTATGCTCACCGTTAGTGGTTATATGCTGTATTGGGTTCTCATTGAGCTATTTGTGCGTTATTTTATGCAAAAATTACCAGTAATGGATGTTAAACCCATGCTCATAAACCCCGTTAAAAAGAGCAGTATCACCCATTATATTCTTGCAAAATCCGGATTTTCGGGTTACAACATTTTGGCTTTGTTTATGGCCGTACCATTTTCAATCGTATTATTGGCACAGGGGTATCCAACACTCAACGTTTTGGTTTGGTTATGTGCAGTTATCTGTATTGTACTCACGATCAACTACACCAATTTCATTATCAACAAGAGCGATAAGGTTTTCATGATTATTGGAGGACTTGTTGTACTGTTGTACGGTTTGGAGTATTTCAATGTTTATCCTATAAAGGAATATGCAGGCAAGTTGTTTTACAGCCTGTACCAAAATCCCATTTTGGCAATGATTCCTTTAGGGATGGCCATATGCACATACTTCATTAATTATAATTTCCTTAGAAAAAAATTATATCTGGACGCTTCCCTTAAAAAGAAATCTAAAGAGGCAGTAACTTCAGATTTGTCATGGACCAAACGATTTGGGGATATTGCACCATTTCTTCAGTTGGATTTGAAATTGATCTGGAGAAATAAACGCACCAAAATGCAGGTCTTTATCTCCCTGGCAATGATTCTATACGGATTGATTTTTTACGGAATGGATGCCTATGGCGAAACGAGTACTATTTATATATTTGTCGGGATATTTATGACTGGGATTTTCTTGTCAAATTTCGGACAATTCATTCCTGCTTGGGATAGTGAATATTACGGCATGATGATGTCCCAGAATATTCCCTTGCGAAAGTACCTTGAATCAAAAGCAGGACTCATCTCTGTAAGCGTTGTGGTTATGTTCTTACTATCAATACCCTATGTATATTTTGGCTGGAAAGCCCTTGCTATTAATTTTAGCTGTGCCCTGTATAACTTAGGAGTAAACGTGCCTGTAATATTATTTTTTGGATCCATGAATAAAAAACGGATCGATCTTACAAAAAGTGCCATTGGCAATATGCAGGGCACGAGTGCAACACAATTTCTCGTATTATTACCCTTGATGGTTGTACCTAGCATACTCTATTTTGGGTTGAAGATGTTGGTTTCTTTTGAAGCGGCCGTATTGGTTCTTGCGATAATGGGAATCATTGGTTTTGCATTTAGAAAGACACTATTGGATAAAGTCACCGAAGCATATAGGAAAAAGAAATATATTATGATAGCTGGTTTTAAAGAAAAGAACAGCTAATAAGCAATTCGAACTCGATCTTGAACTTGATACTTAAAATATGATCACAACACAAAATTTAACTAAAAAGTACGGTAACCAATTGGTTTTGAATATAGAGCATCTTGACATTCCCAAAGGGCAGAGTTTTGGCTTAGTGGGGAACAATGGTGCAGGTAAAACCACTTTTTTTAGTTTAATACTCGATTTAATTCAACCATCAACGGGGC
>JBATIW010000190.1:0-4685 GCA_049668005.1 Maribacter sp. | reverse complement strand
CATTAAGTGTCCTTGGAAACGATCAGGAACAAGAAACAAGAAGAGAAGCGCTCCAAAGAGTCAGAAAGCAGTTAGCGCTTAACCCAACAGATAAAAGAGCCCTTTCTTTAGGAGCCGGTTCCCTTTTTGATAATGGCGAAAACGAGGAGGCAATAGTATGGATAAAAAAAGCACTGGAGCTATATCCCGAAGATCCGGGAATTTTATTTAACGCGGTATGTCTTTTTGCAAAGATTGGTAATAAAGACAAAGCTCTAAGTTTAATGGAGCTTGCACTTGAAAAGGGATCTGGAAACAAGGAATGGATTGAACGTGATCCCGATTATGATTCGCTCCGCAATGAACCCCATTTTAAGGCCATGATGAAAACCCTCAAGTAAAAGAGAGCATCATGCTTACGGCAGCAATGGTTTTAACTGCCCAAAAATATTTACTGGCTTTATTAATTCAGAAAAGCAGTACTCAACACAAACGGGATATAATAAAAATCGCTTTTCAAAAGAAAAATCATCTCCATAAAGTTGTTTGGTAAATTGCCAATATTACCCAAAATCTTGTGTAATTTTAGTTCACTCTAAGATGCCATGGGAAGATTTTACCTGATTATCTGTTTTTTAGTACTATCCCCCACCTTTTTGATAGGACAAACTGTAGAAAGGCCTTCTCTTAAAGCGGGTAAACTGCTTGGGGAGATAAGGATTGATGGCCTATTAGATGAACCCGATTGGCAAAATGCTCCGGTTTTAGATGAATTCCTTACAATTGAACCCGTGGAAAAAGGGATTCCTTCGTTGCAAACCAGCGTTCGCGTCATCGCCAACGGAAAATCGGTCGTAATTGGGATAGACTGTAAAGACCCTAATCCGGATAATATTGTGCGGTTTTCTAAAGTAAGGGATGCTGATATCTCCAATGAAGACCATATTAAAGTGGTGCTGGACCCCTTTTTGGATGGGCAATCAGGTTATATTTTTGCTGTAAACGCCTTTGCGGCACGTTATGATGCATTGGTATCGAATCGCGGGGAATCGGAAAATGAGGATTGGGATGCCATTTGGGAAGCCCGCGTTGCCTTTAATGCAGATGGATGGACCGTAGAGATACGTATACCCATTCAGAGTATATCTTTTAAAAAAGGGCTCACAAGATGGGGTTTTAACGTTGAAAGAAGAATTCAAAGAAATCAAGAAACCATACGATGGGCGAATGTGCAACGAGATCAGTGGTTTATTCAAACAAGCCGGGCGGGTCTGCTGACCAATCTTCCTGAATTCAATTATGGCCTAGGGTTGAATGTAAGACCATCGCTAGTGAGTAAGCTGAATAAAAACGGAGCAGGAGCATCATCAAGTTTTAAAATGGAACCCAGCCTGGATGTGAGTCAGCGATTGAGTCCAAATGTATTGGCCACGATGACCCTAAATACCGATTTTGCAGAAACAGAAGTAGATTCCAGGCAAACGAATTTGACCCGATTTCCACTTTTTTTTCCTGAAAAACGGACATTCTTTCTTGAGGGTTCGGATATTTTTGAATTCGGATTTGGTACTGGTAGTAACACGGTATTCCCTTTTTTCAGTAGAAGAATAGGGCTTATTGGATCAAATGAAGCCCCTATTTTGGCAGGGGCAAAATTGAATGGAAGGATAGGAAAGACTGCTTTTGGTGGCTTAGGTGTACGAACCAAATCATTTGAATCTGATGGGCAGTCTTATGACGCCACAAATATGGGCGTAATGCGGGTGCGGCAAAATGTATTAAAGGAAAGTTCTATAGGCTTCATTGCTTCGGTTGGCGACCCATTGCATCGGGAAGGAAGTTGGATGTCCGGGGCTGATTTCACTTTTCAGACCACAAGATTTAATGGTGATAAGAATTTCATTGCAGGTGCTTGGGCGTTATATACAGATAGGGCAGATTTAATGGATGACAAATCGGCCTTTGGATTTAAAATTGATTATCCCAATGACAAATGGGATGCAGCTTTGGTATATTCTCGTATAGGAGCTCAATTTGACCCCTCCCTGGGATTTGTTCCTCGAAAAGGCGTTCACTATATGCGTCTGGGAGCCACCTTTGCCCCGAGACCCAAATGGCCATGGGTACGACAAATGTTTAATCAGCTCTTTGGGACCTACGTTCGAGACATTGATGGAGAATGGCAATCTTATAACGTTTTTACCGCTCCTATAAATTGGCAATTGGAAAGTGGTGATCGTATAGAAATGAATGTAAGACCTACTGGGGAGAATATTCTTATTCCTTTTGAAATTGCCGAAAATGTAACCATCCCAGTAGGTGAATACCATTTTATGCGTTACCGTCTTGAAGCTGAATTTGCAGCCAAGCGAAGATTAAACGGGCAGGCTACATGGTGGTTCGGCACTTTCTATGAAGGTCGGTTAGATGAATTGGAATTGCGATTGAATTGGAATCCCAGCGCTTTGTTGGGATTTGAATTTAACGGGGTTCGAAACATAGGTCATTTACCCTGGGGCGAATTTGAACAAACATTGGTGGGTTCCCGTATACGGTTCAATGTAAATTCAGATTTACAATTGAATAGTTATCTGCAATACGATACGGTCAGCAGAACGTTGGGGGTAAACCTAAGGATTCATTGGATATTCTCTCCCCTTGGGGATGTTATTCTTGTATTCAATCATAATACGTTTAATGATTTGACAGAAAACTGGATCTTACAGAATCAGCAGATTTTATTGAAGGTGAGGTACAATTTTAGATTGTGATAAAAATGAACTTATGATAAACTAAATCGCGCATTTATTTGCAGATTGCGCTCTTGGTTTGAAAAATAAAAATCGTAGATTAAATAAAATTAAAAACCATGCCACTTTTTACATCTTCCCGCGAAAAGCGTCTTTGGTTTTGGGCATTTGTGGTATTTGCTACGATTTTTTCGACGCTGTTCCTAGGTCAACCCCTAGCAGAACTATTTAGTAGCCAAGATGTACGCGCTGTAATATTCGTAATTGTAATGTTGCTCGTTGGGGCTACTATTTTAGTACATGACATAAAGACTAAACCAACGAAAATAGAACTAACAATAATCCTGGGTTTGGTAGCGGTTTATATCATGCTCATTCTTCGTTTGGGAATGCCTGAACGCAGCCATCTAATGGAATACAGTGTATTGGCAATTTTTATTCACAAAGCAATTTTGGAACGTAAAAATCAAGGGAAGCAAATTCCTATGCCGGCATTAATAGCCTTCGTCATTAGTTTTTCAATTGGCGTAATAGATGAATGTATTCAAATACTATTACCTAATCGTTATTTCGACCCGGAAGATATTGTGTTCAATGGTATGGCCGCTGCCATGGCCATAGGATCTAGTGTTATTATATACTGGGTTCGTAAAAGGAGGAAGAAATCTAACACACAACAATGACAAATTCCCCGACTTAGATTGTGTATTTAAGGTGAACGAATGTTTGCACGTATACTAACTCCCCCTTCTCCCATGGGTCTTTAGCAATATATAAGGGAAGGTATTAACCCTTTCGAACTATTGCAAAAATTTCATTTCCTTAACAATACCATGTTTCTTAAAAATGGTACATTGCAGCTGTCAAAAAAAATACCTTATTAACTTCTGTTCTAATATCGGTGCTATGAAAAGACCTTTAAATACCATCCTTCATCTTGGATTATTGTTTACAACTATACTAACAATTAATGCCCAAAATGCTGAAATGGCAGCTCCCATTTTTAAAGATGGTGAGGCTCAAATTGTTGCTGCTTTTGAAGATGCCTCAAAATGGATCAGGCATGACCTTTGGGTCGAAACGGGATTTGATTCCGATGGGGATTCAAAACCTGATAGAATGCATGTCGCTGTAACAAGGCCCGAGCAAACAGACACAGAAGGGCTAAAATTACCCATTGTATATATCTCCAGTCCATATTTTGCGGGTGTTGCACCTGATGTTGATGGTGTTTTCTGGGATGTAAAACATGAACTTGGAACCATGGGAAAGGCACGTGTGCACCCCGAAGTAGTTCGCTTGGGAAAAAGACCCATTATTTCTAATTCCCACATTAAAACCTGGGTTCCCAGAGGGTATATCGTGGTACACTCTTCCTCCCCAGGAACAGGACTTTCACAAGGTTCACCAACAGTAGGGGGTGATAACGAATCACTTGCCCCAAAAGCCGTGATTGATTGGTTATGCGGACGTGCCAATGGTTACACTTCGCCTGATGGCGATGAAAAAGTCGAGGCTTCTTGGTCAACTGGAAAAGTGGGTATGACGGGTACATCATACAATGGTACCATTCCTTTGGCAGCTGCTACAACGGGCGTTGAGGGTCTAGAAGCCATTATCCCAATTGCTCCAAACACTTCGTATTACCACTATTATAGGTCTAATGGTTTAGTGCGCTCTCCTGGCGGTTATTTAGGAGAGGATATTGATGTGCTCTATGATTATATTCACAGTGGTGAAGAGGCCAAACGTGCGGGGAATAATGCAAGGGTACGGGATACGGAAATGAAAAACGGTATGGATAGAATAACTGGGGATTATAATGATTTCTGGGCCGGACGTGATTACCTCAACGATATGGAACCGATGAAAGCCGCTTTATTGATGTCTCATGGTTTCAATGACTGGAATGTAATGCCAGAACATAGTTATCGTATTTATAAGGCTGCCAAGGAT
>JBATIW010000189.1:0-13532 GCA_049668005.1 Maribacter sp. | reverse complement strand
ACCACTATTTCTACCAATTGCACCATCGTCGCAATGGTTGCTATAAAGAGAATAAAGGATAAAAAGCTAAGGTTGTAATCGGCATATTCAGGTCCCAACCACGCTAAGGCCCCATCCCGAAGCAAATACTGATCTAACAACCAGTTTAAAGGAACAGTAACGGCCAATACAAAAATTACGGCAGCTCCTAAACCAACAGCTGTCGCTACCTTCTTTGATACAGCCAAATAGGAACACATTCCCAGGAATACTGCAAATACCATATTATCTATGAATATGGATCTAAAAAATAATTCTATATGCTCTAACATGAAATTTCTTTTAAATAACTATTAGTTGTCTTCTATTAATGCCGTGTTTCTAGAACGTTGGATCCAAATAATGATTCCTACGACAATCAATGCCGCTGGTGGAATAATCATAAAGCCATTGTTTTCATAACCTGTGGCGTACAAACCTGTTTTTGAAATAGGATTACCCAAAACTGGGTAACCAAACAAAGTTCCCGAACCTAAAAGCTCTCTAAAAAACCCAACTATAATAAGTATGATTCCATAACCCAAAGAATTTCCAATTCCATCTAAAAACGATTTCCATGGACCATTTGCCAATGCAAAGGCTTCAAAACGCCCCATAATGATGCAATTTGTAATAATCAAACCAACGAATACAGATAGCGTCTTGCTCAACTCGTAAGCAAATGCCTTTAAAACCTGATCCACCATGATTACCAAAGTAGCCACAACAATCAATTGAACAATTATCCTGATTTTCGATGGTATAATGTTACGCATTAAAGAGATTACCACATTTCCAATACCCAAAACAAAAAGCACTGAAATGGCCATTACAACTGAGGCTTTTAATTCCGCAGTAATCGCTAAGGCTGAACATATGCCCAATACCTGGATGGTAATAGGGTTGTTATCCGCCAGTGGATCTAAAATTAAGCTTGCATCTTTTTTTGTAAGTAGTGCCATATTATTTAACTCTAATCGTTTCTAAATAATCCTTGTACATATTAACACTTTCGCTGATCATCGCAGAAACCCCATTACCGGTTATGGTTGCACCCGCAAGCGCATCGACTTCATTATCATCCTTTATTTGATTCAAAGGATCATTATTTCCTTTAGCAACAGCAATACCGGCATATTTTGTTCCAGCCAATATAGATTCCCCTGAAAAATCGTCCATAAAATAGCGCTGCTTAATATTTGCCCCAAGACCTGGAGTTTCAGCGGCATGGTCAAAATAAACACCTTGTACCACCATTTTATCGTCTAGTGCCACGAAGCCCCAAATGGCATCCCAAAGTCCTTTGCCCCTCATGGGAATAATGTAGAATTTACTTCCATCTTTATCTCCAACGAATAAGGGTAATTTCCTAGTTTCCCCGTTTTTGGCCGCCGTTGCTTGTTTCTTAAGATCAATTAAATAGGCTTGATCATCCTTCGTGATTTTATCGCCTTCAATAATCAGTTGTTCCTTAATGTATTTTGAAAATTCGCCTGCTACTTGATCGGTAGGTATAAAACTAACCTTGCCTTCTCCCTCATTTTGATTAATGCCCATTGCATAAAGAATATTCTGCTGTTTTTCCAATCTTTCGTTTTCCTTGATCTTGTCGCTCAAAGAAGAGGCTAAAAAGGCCAAAATCGTACCTACAACAATAACCATTACGGTTGAGAAGATGACGGTGTAACTATTCTTTTCTGTGTTAATTGCCATGATTAAACTGTTTCTGCTTTTAATTCTTCTGTTTTACTTTCGGAATCCTTTGGTAGAATAGTAGCGCTCTTAAGTCGCTTTAATCTCTTTTTAATATTACCCCTTACCACATAATGATCAATGGTTGGTGCAAATACATTCATTAATAATATTGCCAAGAAAACACCTTCTGGATAAGCCGGATTGAAAACACGTATCATTACGGAAATAAACCCAATTAGAAATCCATAAATCCATTTACCCCTATTGGTCTGAGATCCCGTCACGGGATCTGTGGCCATATAAACAATCCCAAAGGCCAAACCACCAACTAGTAGGTGCTGCCAATATTCAAAGCTCATTAAACCATAGAATTTACTGGATTCCGTGATAATACCAGCATCTACTACCATATTGAAAATGACTCCCATAACCAAGGAACCGATTACGGCACTCAACATAATTCGCCAACTCGCTATTTTACTGAACACCAAGAATAATCCTCCTAAAAGAATCAAAAATGTCGATGTCTCACCGACCGAACCTGGAATAAACCCAAAGAACATATCTGAAATGGAATAGGTGAAATCTGCACCGTTGTTCTGGGCTAAATACCCTAAAATGGTCTCTCCTGAAATGGCGTCTGCAGTACCTGCCCTTTCCACAGCTTCATACACCCAAACCTTATCACCGCTCATCCAAGTAGGGTAAGCGAAAAATAAAAATGCCCTGATGGTCAAGGCCGGATTCAAGATATTCATCCCTGTACCACCAAAAACCTCTTTACCAATAACTACTCCAAAGATTACAGCAACGGCCAACATCCATAATGGGGTGTCTATAGGAACGATCAAAGGAACCAACATTCCGGTAACCAAATACCCTTCTTCGACTTCGTGCCCTTTGATTATCGCAAAAATAAATTCAACTAGCAATCCAACGCCATAGGAAACTATGACCAAAGGCAATACCTTAATAATCCCAATCCAGAAGTTATCCCAGGTAAGAAAATGCTCCATTAGTGAAAACTCAGTAGGAAAACCATTTACAGCAGCGAAATGCTGATATCCTGCATTGAACATTGAGAACAATAAGACTGGGATCAACGCCATGATTACCGTATTCATGGTACGTTTTAAATCGTCTGCTCCACGAACATGCGAACCTGAATGTGTCGTCTCATCGGGTACGAATAAAAAAGTATGCAATGCGTTGAACGCAGGAGCCATTTTCTTATCCCTATAATGGTGCTTAAGAATGTGCAGTCTTTTCTTAAAGGTCAGTCTTTTATCACTCATCTTTTTAGCCTATTTCTTTTTGTAATAAATCCAACCCTTCTCGAATTATCTTCTGATGTGGTTGTTTTGATATGCAAACAAATTCAGTCAATGAAAAATCCTCAGGAGCAACTTCATACAATCCCAACTGCTCCATTTCATCAAGATCTTTGACCATACATGCTTTCAACAATTGCATTGGGAAAATATCCATCGGAAAAACCTCCTCATATTGGCCTGTAACCACAAATGCCCTATGCTCGCCGTTGGTATTTGTATTTAGATCATATTTTTTCTTGGGTTGTAACCATGTAAAGGTCAAAGCCCTTGTTGTCGATATTTTATTGAAAATCGGCTTGTTCCAGCCAAATAATTCATAGTCGTCACCCTCAGGTATTGCAGTAACCGTATTGTTATAAAAGCCCAAATGACCATCAGGTCTACTTTTTGAACCTGTCAATACATCACCATTGATAACTCTAAAATTATCACCATTAACTCCACTACCATATAAAAAAGTAGAAATCTCAGTTCCGATTTTTGTTGTATAATATTTTGGGGATTTTACAGATGAACCTGCCAGGGCAACAATACGCTCCGAATTGAATTTTCCAGTCAAAAGCAATTCACCGATGATCACCAAATCTTGGGGAGCAACCGTCCAAACTACCTCTCCTTTATTAATTGGATCAATTCTATTGATCTGGGTACCAACAAGTCCGGCCGGGTGAGGTCCAGAAACTTTGTGCAATTCAATTCCTTTTAGACCAGACAGCGGGGAATTTGATTTTACACCAACCGAAACATGCACATTCCCTGGAGTTAATTTACCCAAAGCGGTAATTGCAGCTTGCAATTCGTTTTCCTTTCCTTGTAAAACATAATCACTATCAGCCGCTAATGGAGCCGTAGTATAACCAGAAATAAAAATGGCTTTTGGGTTTGCATCAGGATTTGCAATTATATCATAGGGTCTTTGTTTGATGAAAGGCCAGCATCCTGATTTCAATAAATGAGACTTAACTTCTTTTGAAGATGCTTTGCCAGCATCGAATTTGCCATGGTCAAAATTTGCCTGTGTCTTGTCAGCAAGAACTTTTATCGATAGAATTCTTCTCCTTGCGCCCCTATTAATCTCAATAAGCTCACCACTTACTGGAGACACGAACATCATTGCCTCTTTGTTCTTGTCAAAAAAAAGTGCTTCACCGGCCTTAACGTCAGCACCTTGCTTTACTATCATTTTCGGGGTGACCCCATGAAAATCTTCAAGATTTATAGCATAAACGTTACTTAAAACTGCCTTTGAAGTTGTCTTTTCAGCAGCACCTACAAGGTTAATATTCAAACCCTTTCTTATTCGGATGTCTTTAGACATATATTGCAGACCTTTGGTTAACAAAATTTCCGCCAAAAATAGCATTTAATAGATTGTATTCATAATTATCGCCCATAAATTTAGGTATTACATCGATGTAAATTTGTAAGGCATGGTTTTTGTCTACCTTTACCGGAAAAATTCAGAATAAATGCGCATATTTCTTAAACAAATCCTTCTGTTTCTTTTTGTACCTTCTTTGTTTGCGCAGGTTCAAGAAGAGGTAAATCCACTGGAAAACATTAAATCAATTATTTTCAAAGGGGAAAAAGAAGATCAATTTCCCATTGTTCAAATTGGAGAGCCTATTTTTTTGGAGTTTGATGACCTCCTGGCAAACGAACAGGATTACTACTATAAAATAGTCCATTGTGATTATGACTGGACACCATCGAGACTTCTAAAATCCCAATATTTAAGTGGCATAGATAACCAACGCATACAGGATTATGAAAACAGTTATACTACCTTGCAGCCCTATTCAAATTATAAGCTAACCATACCTAACGACAACGTTCGAATAAAGGTAAGCGGTAATTTTCTTTTGGAAGTTTACAACAGCAGCAACGACCTTCAATTTTCACGAAAATTCGTAGTATATAAAGATTTGGTTAAAATTAGCGGAGAAGTTAAGCGCTCAAGGGATTTTACATTCATCAATGAAAAGCAGGTCGTTCAATTCAATGTAAATGCGGGTAATTTTAGATTGGTAAATCCCAAAAAAGAAGTCAAAATCGCCATTCTTCAGAACTACCATTGGCCAACGGCACTTTACAATATTGCACCTCAATTTACCTTGGGCAGCCAATTGGTTTATAAATATGATCAGGAAACCAGCTTCTTCGGGAGTAATGAATATTTGAACTTTGACACTAAAGATCTGCGAGCTCCTAGCGCTGCCATTTCACATATTGAAATTGGCGACTTGTATGAACATTACCTTTTCCCGGACCGATTTAGAGTGAATAGACCCTATACATATTACCCTGATATCAATGGGGATTTCGTAGTTCGAACGCTCCAGGGTACTGATGCATCCCGTGAAGCCGAATACACCTATGTACATTTTAGCATCCCTTATTCAGATACTATCGGGCTGGATGAAGTTTACATTTACGGCAAGCATAATAATTATGCTCTTACCAATGAAAATCGAATGATCTACAATGAGACCAACGGTATGATGGAGGGTACTGTTAAAATGAAACAAGGTTTCTACAACTATAAATATGTGATTGAAAGGGAAGATGAACAGGTAGACCTCAACTCAATTTCAGGGAATTTTCATTTTACGGAAAACACGTATCTTATTTTAGTGTACTATAGAAATTTTGGTGACCTGTATGATAGCATTATTGGTGTGGGGTCTGTAAACTCCCGAAACATAAGTAATTAGTGCAGTTCAATTTCTTTCAGGGGTAAATAATAAGCCGGCAGTATTCTTAGAAAGAAGATTTCAAGCCAAAATGGTCATTGATTAAAAAAACATTTAGAACGCACTAACGATATCTGCATTGTAATTTCATGCTTCCGTTTGCCACTATTTTCTTTCTTACTGACTTTGCGATCCTCATTTGGCTGGCATACATCAGAAAAAAATATAATTATACCGATCATCCTATCATTAGTTTTCATAATTAGTCTTTGTTATTTATCTTGCTCGTTATTAGTTTCTTAGTAAAGGGAATTGTCAATAATTGGAGCGGTCGGATTTTTATTTTTAGTTTTTCTGTTCACCTGTTTTAAGCATTGAAAAAATTCTGTAGTCAAGGAACTTTTAAAACAGTTGTTAAATACCTATTTCTTAACACGATTTTTTTTATTTTAGCAAGCATTTCGGTCATCCTACTATTCACTGGAAGCTAAATAATTTATAAGGAAGAGCATGATAACACAAGTAACCAAAGGGATTAAAATATCAGTGAAAACAAGTTTTGAAGGCACTTTCTTCAAAAATTATAAAATGCATTTTGCATTTGGTTATACCATTACTATTGAAAACCAAAGTAAGGATTCCGTTCAGTTGAATTCACGACATTGGCAAATTTATGATTCCTTAAATGAAACTGAATTTTTGGATGGCGAAGGGGTTATTGGCAAAAAACCGGTGATTAAACCCGGCGAGGCCCATACCTATAATTCAGGATGTTTATTAACATCCCCTATAGGTGCTATGAAAGGCCACTACAATATGGTCAACTTCAGTTCTACGGAAAAATTCAGGGTTTATATTCCTACATTCAAATTCAGTGCTCCTTTTGCCTTGAATTGATTTTTCTTTATCCCTTTATTTAGTTTTTTATCCATTCCCAATTCTGTACCTTTGGGCAGTTTTTTAATTAAAAAATACAACTATGGGTAAAGGTTTTTTTCAAGTACCAACTGCTATTAATGAGTCAATAAAAAGTTATGCTCCGGGCAGTCCGGAAAGAAAGGAAGTATTAGAACAATACAAAGCATATTTTAATGGTAATGCGGATATTCCTTTTTATATAGGAAATGAGGAAATAAGAACGGGAAATACCAAACCTATATCACCTCCACATGATCATAAGCATAAAGTAGGCCAGTATCACGTTGCCGAGAAAGCGCATGTAACCAAGGCCATTAATAATGCCTTGGATTCAAGAAATGCCTGGGCAAATTTAGCCTGGGAACAAAGAGCCGCAATTTTCTTGAAAGCCGCTGATCTTCTTGCCGGACCTTATCGGGACAAAATCAACGCTTCCACAATGATTGCCCAATCAAAAACAATTCACCAGGCAGAAATTGATGCTGCCTGTGAGTTTATTGATTTCCTACGTTTTAACGTGGAGTATATGTCACAGATTTACGAGGAGCAACCAGATTCTGCTGAAGGAATTTGGAATCGTGTTGAATATCGCCCCTTAGAAGGATTCGTTTATGCCATTACCCCATTCAATTTTACGGCCATTGCAGGTAATTTACCGGCCAGTGCCGCTATGATGGGAAATGTTGTTGTTTGGAAACCTAGTGACAGTCAAATATTCTCAGCAAAGGTCATTGTAGATGTTTTCAAGGAAGCCGGACTTCCTGATGGAGTGATCAACGTGGTATATGGCGACCCAGTTATGATTACCAAAACCATTTTGGATAGCCCAGACTTTGCAGGCATACATTTTACAGGCTCAACACATGTGTTCAAAGAGCTTTGGAAACAAATTGGCAACAATATCCATACCTATAAAACGTATCCGAGAATCGTTGGTGAGACTGGTGGAAAAGATTTTATACTGGCGCACCCAACGGCAAAACCACAACAAGTTGCAACAGCTATAGTGCGAGGTGCTTTTGAATTTCAAGGGCAAAAATGTAGTGCAGCTTCGAGGGTATATTTGCCTAAATCTACTTCTAAAAAGATTTTGGAATTGGTTAAGAAAGATGTTGATTCTTTCAATGCACCAGGATCACCAGAGGATATCGGTAATTATATTACAGCGGTTATACATGAAGGTTCTTTTGATAAGTTGGCAAAATATGTTGATCAAGCCAAAAATGATAAGAATGCTGAAATTGTTGTAGGTGGAAATTATAACAAATCAAAAGGGTATTTTATTGAGCCTACAGTCATTTTAACCACAGACCCACATTACACAACCATGGAGACTGAACTTTTCGGCCCTGTGGTCACGATATATGTATATGATGATAAGGATTGGTCTGACACCCTTACCTTAATTGATTCAACTTCCGAGTATGCATTAACTGGTGCTGTGTTATCTGCTGATCGTTATGCCATTGATGAAGCTACCAAAGCTTTACAAAATTGTGCAGGTAACTTTTACATCAATGATAAACCAACGGGAGCTGTTGTAGGTCAACAGCCATTTGGTGGAGCCAGGGCTTCAGGAACAAATGATAAGGCGGGTTCTGCACAAAACCTGTTGCGATGGGTTTCCCCAAGATTAATAAAGGAAACATTTGTGACACCCGAAGATTATAGATATCCCTTTTTAGGGTAAGAATTTTATTTAAATTTCAAGCCTGTACTTCTTATGGAATGCAGGCTTTTTTTATGACTTTTTATGCGATTTCATTTCTAGTCCAATTTACCAATTAAATTATTGTAAACAGCTCATTTTCATTGTATTAAATATTTAAAATTTGCTTTTTGCATAATATCTATGTAAATTTAACGTTAAATAATTGTAAATTTACGGTGAGTAAATTTTGAATCCCCTTAAAAAAGTTTAGTATGACTGAAGAAAATAACAATGAAAACATCTCAACTACAAGTATGTTCTCCTATTTGAATAGGGTTCAGAACTATGTTAAGAGATATGCTGAGAATTGCAGGCATTCTTTCAATTCAATGCTGAATATTTAGGAGGTTAGCCTTTATACTTTAAAGGTAAATACACGACTTTCTTTGTTTCAAAAAATTCTTCCGTGAAAGAATCGGAAAGGTCAAAAGTCTGTGCATTTTTATAATTTTTTAGCTCCTCTGACAAATCCCCTCCCTTTAAATAAAAAATTCCATTTCGCCTTTCGTGCTTTGATTCCTTTTTTATTTTACCTTTTACCCAATTTACGAATGTGGGCATTGTAGCCACTGCCCTACTTACTATAAAATCAAACTGCGTATTCAATGCTTCAACCCTGCAATTGACGGGTGTAACATTTGTTAATTGCAGCCCTTCAATCACCTCTTCAACGACCTTGATCTTTTTCCCTATTGAATCCACTAAAGTAAATTTTGACTCAGGAAATAATATGGCCAGGGGAATTCCTGGAAATCCGCCACCAGTACCAACATCCAAAATAGTACTATTCGGCTTAAATTCCTGAACCATGGCAATCCCTAGGGAATGTAGTACATGGCGCAAATACAATTCTTCAATATCTTTTCTGGAAACTACATTGATTTTTAAGTTCCAATCCTTATACAAGTTTTCCAACTGTATAAATTGAAGTTTTTGATCTTCAGATAAATTGGGAAAATATTTAAATATTATGTCAGCTTTCATTCTTACCTTTGTGGCTGCAAAAATAGCGTATTCAAAAACATAATTATCTCCTGTTTAGGGAAGTAATCGAATAAACAAGGCTATTAATGCGTTATATTTACACAAAGCTTACAACATATGGATACAAAAACCGTAAGATTCTCAAGAAAAGATTCCACCCAATTTTTCAAAACTTTAAATAAAAGGGTAAACGAATACTTCAAGGAAAATCACAAACAGAAAACCGGAGATTGGAGATTACACTTAAAGACAATTGTAATGTTCGCTCTTTTTCTCACACCTTATTTCCTAATCTTGACATTGGGTCTTCCCAACTGGGCAAATCTGCTCTTGACCATTGTTATGGGTATAGGAATGGCCGGTGTTGGTATGAATGTAATGCATGACGGCAATCATGGGTCCTACTCTTCAAAAAAATGGATCAACAAAATAATGGGAGGTAGTATCTATATCTTGGCAGGAAATGTATACAACTGGCAAGTACAGCATAACGTTTTACATCACACCTATACGAACATCCCTGATCATGATGAGGATTTGGAAGCAGGACGCATTTTACGTTTTACAAAACACGCCAAATGGCATAAACACCATAGATTCCAACATTTTTATTCGGTATTCCTTTATGGACTTTTAACTTTTAATTGGGCCATAACCACAGATTTTCAACAAATGTACCGATACATGAAAAGAAAGCTTTCCTTTGGAAAACTTCCCAATCCGGTAATAAACTGGAGTACCTTGGTTATTACCAAAATACTCTATGTTACCATATGGATTGTATTGCCAATGCTCATACTGGATATTGCGTGGTGGAAGATACTTTTAGGCTTTTTCATTATGCACTATGTAGCGGGAGTAATACTTAGTGTAGTATTCCAATTAGCACATGTGGTAGACGAAGCCGAGACTCCCTTACCTGATGAAAGTGGTACAATGAAAAATACCTGGGCTATTCACCAATTGTTTACGACTGTGAATTTTGGAACCAGGAACCGTATTGTTAACTGGTTTACTGGAGGATTGAACCACCAAGTGGAACACCACATTTTCCCCCACATCAGTCATGTACATTACACAAAAATTTCAAAAATTGTTAAGCAGACGGCAAAAGAGTTTAATTTGCCTTATAACGAATATAAAACTACCAGAAAAGCCATAATTTCGCACTTCAAACATTTAAAGGAATTGGGCAAAAAACCCACATTACAGTACCAGTAAATTTATTTATTTCATGAGCAACCATTTATCCGAAAGAATTAAAGGAATGTCTACTTCGGCCACTTTGGCAATGGCCGCAAAGGCTAGGGAATTAAGAGGCCAAGGCAAAGATATCATAGGATTGAGTTTGGGTGAGCCCGATTTCAATATACCAGATTTCATCAAAGATGCAGCAAAACAAGCTGTTGATGATAATTACAGCAGTTATTCCCCTGTTGACGGATATGCTGATCTAAAACAGGCCATTTGCAATAAATTTAAAAGAGACAACAATCTCGATTATGGTTTAAACCAAATCGTTGTTTCAACGGGCGCAAAGCAGTCCTTGGCAAATATTGCCATGATAATGCTGAATAAAGGTGATGAAGTTATCTTGCCAGCACCTTATTGGGTAAGTTATAGTGATATCGTAAAACTTGCGGAAGGAGTTCCTGTCGAAGTACCAACAAGCATTGATACTGATTTTAAAATGACACCTTCTCAACTTGAAGCTGCCATTACACCAAAAACCAAAATGCTTTGGTATAGTTCACCTTGTAATCCGAGCGGTTCGGTCTATAGCGAAGAAGAGCTTAAAGGATTAGCCAATGTACTTAAGAAGTATCCTAATATTTTTATAGTGTCTGATGAAATCTATGAGCATATCAACTTTAGAGGAGGTCATGTAAGTATAGCTGGAATAGACGGAATGTACGATAGAACGATTACTGTAAACGGAGTTTCAAAGGCTTTTGCCATGACCGGATGGCGTATCGGATATATCGGAGCACCTGATTGGATTGCCAAGGCATGTACTAAATTCCAAGGGCAAAACACCAGTGGAGCGAACGCCATTGCCCAAAGGGCGACAATAACCGCTTTGGAAGCTCCTGTGAGCAAAATACAGTTCATGATTGACGAGTTTCATAAAAGAAGGGATTTAATTCTTGAACTTTTGGGAGAGGTTGAAGGTTTTAAGCTCAACATTCCTGAAGGAGCTTTTTATGTATTTCCCGATATCTCAAGTTTTTTTGGAAAAACATTTAACGGGACTACTATAAACAACGCTTCTGAATTTGCACTTTATCTTTTGGAGAAGGCAAATGTTGCAACAGTGACAGGAGAAGCATTTGGCAACCCCAATTGTATACGAATTTCTTATGCGGCCTCAGAAGAAGAAATACGGGAAGCGATATCGCGGATAAAAGCGGTATTATAGATGTATTAACCCGCCAAGGCGGGTTTTTTTATATCTTCTTCCAGAAGTAAGGCGTCATTAAGATCAACACGGTAAATAGTTCCAATCTTCCAAGGAGCATTAGAAAACCACACCACCATTTCCCCAAGATAGGCAAATCATTGAAATTACTCAACGGATTAAGGCTGCCCAATGCTGGGCCTACATTGCCCAAGGAAGAAGCCGCGCCACCGATTGCCGATTCAAAATCGAGGCCTAAAAAGCCCAGTACCATCGAACCTATTATAAAAGAAAGCATGTATAGTACAAAAAAGGCAATGATATTATAAACAATATGCTCCCTGACCGTCTTATTATTATACCTAACCGGAATAACTGCATTAGTATGCAAGGTTCTTTTGAACTCCAATAATCCGTTTTTTATGATAAGCAAATGCCGCATCACCTTAATTCCCCCAGCAGTTGAACCAGCAGAACCACCTAGAAAGAACAAGCCAAAGAAGAATACCGTTAAAAAGGGGGTCCAACTACTAAAATCAGCAGTAACAAAACCGGTTGTTGTTATTACCGCCACTACTTGAAAAAGTGCATGTCTAAAAGAACTTTCCGCTACGCCATTTACCATGGGGTGATATTCTGAAACCGGAACATTGGCATTAAAATAAATGACCAATGCGACAACAATGGTGAATATACCAATGAAAATGGAATAAATTTTAAATTCTTCATCTCTCAAAACCCGTTGTACCTTACCCTTGAAGGCAAAATAACTCAACACAAAGTTGGTCCCTGCCAGGAACATAAAAAATATTACGATATACTGAATCAAAGGTTGATCGTTCCAAAATGCCAGACTCGCATTTTTTGTAGAAAAGCCGCCGGTCGATAAAGTCGCAAGCGAATGGTTTATCGCATCGAAAAATGACATTCCGGCTACCTTTAATAATAAGGTTTCAGCAGCAGTATAACCGACATAAATTAACCAAAGACGTTTAGCGGTATCCGTAATCCTTGGGTGTAATTTGTCCCCACTTGGCCCAGGAGCTTCAGCCGCGAATAGCTGCATGCCGCCAATCCCTAAAAGCGGAAGTATCGCAATGGCCAAAACAATGATACCCATTCCTCCAATCCAGTGCGTTAAACTTCGCCAAAGTAAAATACCCTCGGGCAGCGATTCAATATCTTCCAATATTGTTGCCCCAGTTGTTGTGTAGCCAGAAATAGTCTCAAAAAAAGCATTGGTAACAGTAGGTATTGCCCCTGAAAACAAATAGGGCAACATCCCAGATAAAGACATCACAATCCACCCAAAAGTGACAATGATATACCCTTCTTTGCGCTGTACTTCTTTTTTATGGTTTCTAGTAAAGTACATTGAGGATATACCAATGAACATAGTTGTTATTGAAGCCAAGGCAATATCCAATGTCACTCCATCATCATAAACCCCACTTACCACCGCAGCAATAAGCATAAAAATCCCATTAAAGAGCAAAAGCAGCCCCATTAAATGGAATATTATTTTGGAATTCAATGCCATATTACAAGAATAAGCGTTCTATTTTTGGAATGGCCTCTGGCAAACAGCATACCACTACCCTATCCCCAGCTTGTATTTCAAAACCACCTAGGGCAATAATTCCTTTCCCATCCCTTACCACTCCTCCAATCGTCGCTGCTCGAGGAAAATCAAGATTACGGATGATTTTACCTGTCACCTTTGATGTAGGTTTAACCTCGAATTCTAGAATTTCAGCATTGATATTGTTTAGCCGCATAAG
>JBATIW010000188.1:0-8289 GCA_049668005.1 Maribacter sp. | reverse complement strand
TGTGTTATGGCAAATATTACAACGATTGCACTTATACCAAAAATCAATGTCCCAACGGTTTGTATTTGGTTTCCTTGTTTTACATCCATTCCCGTCAATTGGGTAAGCACCCAGAAAAAACTATCGTTCGCATGTGAAACAACAGTAGAACCAGCCCCTATTGCCAGCACTGTCATGGTTCTTAAAAAAGGGTCATCCAAACCAAGGGCTACGAGCATTGGAGCCACAATAGAGGCTGTTGTTATCAAAGCTACCGTTGAAGAACCTTGTGTTGTCTTAAGACATGCCGCCAAAAGAAAAGGTAAAAAGAGCCCAATTTGAATATCAGTAAAAGCATTGGCAATAAAATCTGCAATTCCGGAGTTTTGTAGCATTGCTCCAAAAATTCCGCCGGCCCCGGTAATTAATATGATAGGGGCAGCAATTCTCAAAGCATCGCCTAACCATCCCGTTGCGGAATACACTTTCTCATCGAGTTTTTTGGGCATCAATAAAGCCAAAAAAATCCCTATTAATAGTGCTATAACAGGTGATCCCAAAAATGATATTAAGGGATAAAAAAATGAATCCCCCATATTCATACCAGGGTAATCCGCTATGGATTTTACTACAATAAGAATAATGGGAACCACAATTGACAAAAGGGATATCCATAACTTTGGTTTATGAAGGGCATCTTCTGCCTTTTCCAAATGGATGGGGATGTGGATTCTTGAAGCTAATTTGGTCGCAAAAAAGTAACAGGGCACCAAAGCTAGCATACTTACCAATAATCCCCATATTATTACACTTCCCAATTCCGCGTCTAAAATGCCAGCGGCGGCAATTGGCCCAGGTGTAGGCGGCACCATTACATGTGTTGCCATAAGACCAAAAGCCAAAGCAGCTGTTGTACCTGCATATGCGACTTTTGCCTTATCTGACAATGCTTTGTTCAATGAATTCATGATAATAAATGCGCTATCCGCAAATACCGGAATAGATAGCAAGTAACCGGTTACCATCATTGCCAAATGAATAGACTTTTCACCAATCAGTTTCAACAATCGCGTGGCTATGACCATTGCACCACCAGATTTTTCGAGAATTGTACCAATTGCCACTCCAAAGAATATGATCAATCCGATTTTACCCATAATACTTCCAAAGCCGGAATTAATGGAATCAACTATCTGGGAAACCTGCATACCCGTTATAAAACCATAAACAATGGCAGCAATAAGTAATACGAAAAAAGGATGGATTTTCCATTTTACGATACCCACGACTATCAATGTCAGGGCTATGATCAGTGCTATAATATATATCATATGAAACTATTAATATTTAAACTACCACTCCGCAAAACTGCCATCCACATTTCTCCAAACAGGATTGGACCAATCATGTCCTATTTTTTGCCCTGCTCTTAATTTTTCTTCATTGATTTCCACACCAAGTCCAGGTTTTTTAATTAACGGAATGTAGCCATCCTGAACTTCAAAAATTTCAGGATTAGCCATATAATCCAACAAATCAAAACCTTTATTATAGTGAATGCCTAGGCTGCTTTCCTGTATAAATGCATTGGTACTCGCAAAATCTATATGTAAAGCGGAGGCCAAGGAAATAGGACCTAAAGGACAATGAGGTGCCAATGCAACATCATAGGCCTCGGCCATGGCGGCTATTCTGCGTACTTCTGAGATACCACCGGCATGACTTACATCTGGTTGTATTATATCGACTACTCCGCGATGTAGAATTTCCTTAAAATCCCATCTAGAAAACATGCGCTCTCCGGTAGCAATGGGTATACTGGTATAATTATAGATATGATCAAGCGAATCATTGTTTTCACTCAATACCGGTTCCTCAATGAACATAGGATTGTATGGACTCAACTCATCAATTAGTCGTTTTACCATTCCTTTATGTACTCGACCATGAAAATCCAAACCTATATCCAGATTATCCCCAAATTCTTTTCTTAAAATTTTGATATTGTTTGCCACTGTTTTTACTTTTTTTATGGAATCTATCCATTCGAAAGTAGCTGTTGCATTCATTTTCACCGCTTTGTAGCCTTGTTCAACTTTTTGCCTGGCTTGCTCCAAAACAACTTCTGGATGGTCACCACCGATCCAACAGTACATTTTCATTTTTTCACGAACAGGACCACCGAGTAAATCATAAACCGGAACTCCAAGATGTTTTCCCTTAATATCCCATAAAGCCTGGTCGATACCTGAAATCGCACTCATTAAAATTGGACCACCTCTATAAAAACCACCTTTATACAATACTTGCCAAATATCCTCAATATCATTCGCTGAACGACCCATAATATATTTCGAAAGTTCATTTACACAGGCCTCAACAGTAGATGCCTTGCCTTCAATAACGGGTTCACCCCATCCAAAAATTCCACTTTTGGTGGTAATCTTTAAGAAAAGCCATCTTGGAGGTACTTTGAATAATTCAATTTTTTCGATTCTTAAATCGGTCATAAGAAATTAGTAAAAGTGACTATAAATTGACTGAAATCCAGTTTGCTGAAAACCTAAGTTTGGAAACTGGCTATCTAATGAAGCGTATGGGTACATTTTAGTGGGTTGGTTTATAAATCCAAGTGATTGTTACAATCAATAGGACATCCCTCTAAAATAAACAATTATTTTTGATTGCTGTGATATATAGTTTCGATGTGAATTATATTCACTTACCAAAAACCCAATGGAAGCTTAAGTGATAAAGCAATTGCAAGAAAATTTTAAAAGTATGGAATGTTCACCTAATTGTCAGGCGCTCCATAGAGGTCAAAATCAGCAGCATCGATAATTTTGATATTGACGAATTCGCCTTGCTTTAAATAAAATTTAGAAGCATCAATTAGCACTTCATTGTCCACATCGGGTGAATCATATTCCGTTCTCCCCACGAAATAATTACCTTCCTTACGGTCGATGATGCAGTTGAAGGTTTTACCTATTTTTTCCTGGTTCAACTCCCAAGAAATCTGGGATTGAAGTTCCATGATCTCATTGGCACGTTCTTGTTTTACCACTTCGGGAATATCGTCAACCAAATTGAAGGCATGGGTATTTTCCTCGTGACTATAAGTAAAGCATCCCAATCGTTCAAAACGCATATCGGCCACCCAATTTTTTAGGGTTTGAAAGTGCTCCTCGGTTTCACCTGGATAACCAACAATCAAGGTAGTTCTGATGGTCATATCTGGAACATGAGTCCTAAATTCCTTGATCAACTTGGTCGTTTTTTCTTTAGTTGTACCGCGTCGCATACTCTTCAAGATTTCATCAGATATGTGCTGTAATGGAATATCAAGGTAATTACAGATTTTGGGCTCTTTATTCATGACATCAAGCACGTCCATAGGAAAACCTGTAGGAAAGGCATAATGCAAGCGTATCCATTCTATTCCTTCAATTTTGACCAATTCTTGCAGTAATTCAGCCAAATTTCTCTTTTTATATAAATCCAATCCGTAATAGGTCAAATCTTGGGCGATCAAGATCAATTCCTTGACACCCTTGGCAGCTAATTTTTCCGATTCAGTAACCAATTCTTCAATCGGTTTACTTTTATGTTTCCCACGCATTAAAGGGATTGCACAAAAAGAACAAGGTCTATCACAGCCCTCGGCAATTTTTAAGTAAGCATAGTTTTTTGGTGTTGTTGTCAACCTTTCCCCAATCAATTCGTGTTTATAATCCGCACCAAGTGCTTTTAATAAATTGGGTAATTCACTCGTTCCAAAATATTCATCTACATTCGGAATTTCCTTTTGTAAGTCGGGCTTGTAGCGCTCACTCAAACAACCCGTAACAAAAACCTTGTCAACAACACCGGCCTCCTTCTTTTCGACATACTCCAAGATAGTATTCACACTCTCTTCTTTGGCGTTCGCAATAAATCCGCAGGTATTGATTACCACAACATTGCCCTCTCCCTCATGCACTACTTCTTTGTCATTCGCCTGCAATTGCCCCATGAGTACTTCCGAATCATACACATTTTTAGAGCAACCAAGGGTTACCACATTTATTTTGTTCTTCTTAAGTGATTTTGTTCGCATAGCCTTTTTATGGTGACCGCCTTTCTTAGGCAGGTGCAAAAATACAACTTGGCTTAGGAACTATATCGATTTAAGACGATTTCTTAAGTTTTTACGTTAAACCTTAAATGGATTTTATAATCAAACGCTAAATCTTAATCAACATGAAATCTATATCAATCGCTTTTCTTTCAATTATTTTCGTTGTGGTTATTGGTTGCAGTAATGATTCGGACAACATTGAAAAAGAAATGCCAATCCCCACGGGAATGTATTTTCCTCCTTTGGATGGCGAAACTTGGGAAACCGTGACATCAAGCCAATTGCAGTGGAACACAGAAAATGAGGAAGCATTATATGAATATTTGGAAACTACCAATACCAAAGGTTTTATCATCCTTAAAAATGGAAGGATTGTGGTTGAAAAATACTTTAATGGACATAATCGAAATGCAGATTGGACGTGGTTTTCTGCTGCCAAAAGTTTAACAGCCACATTTATCGGAATAGCCCAAGAAGAGGGAATTCTTGATATAAATAACAAGACTTCAGATTATTTAGGCGCGAATTGGAGCCAATTGACTGCCGAAAAACAGGATTTGATAACCGTAAAGCATCATTTAAGCATGACGACAGGACTCACTCCTCATTTGGGTGATTTCGCTCCTTGGGTATGTACCTTACCCATTTGTCTTCAATATACCGCAGATGCCGGCACAAGCTGGGCGTATCATCAAGGTGCTTTTATGTTGCTTCAGGAAATGATTACCCAAAACTCAGGGGTTTCGTTTCAAGAATATTGCAAAACAAAAGTTGCCGATAAAATTGGAATGGAAGGTAATTGGACGAATAGTTTGGGATTGAATATTTACAATAGCAATACCCGAAGCATGGCACGTTTTGGACTTTTAATGCACAATAAAGGTACATGGGATGGTTCAATTGTAGTGAGTGAATCCTATTTTAACGAAATGACGAATACCTCCCAGGACATTAATAAATCATACGGATACTTATGGTGGCTAAATGGTAAGGAAAGTATTGTCGGTACAACTTCCACAATGGTTCTTTCAGGTCCGTTGGTACCCAATGCACCTGATGATATGTTCGCTGCGCTAGGCGCCAATGACCAAAAGATTTATGTTATACCTAGCAAAGACCTTGTAATAATACGTTGTGGGGATAGTGCAGGAGAAATGCAATTGGGACCATCAAGTTTTGACAATGAACTTTGGGGCAAAATCAATGCTTTTATTAATTAGAACAATGACGTACTACTACTGATATCTTTGCTATTTCGCAATGTTATTTTCATTCATACGAACAAATTCATCCTTATCCTCTAGAGCCGCTAATTCCATTGATTCATAGGCTGATACAACCGAAACAAATGATAAGCAAAATATAAAGGTTAGTTTTTTCAATTTTCCATGTCAAAGAATGAATCTACAAACTCATATTTATTGAATACCTGCAAATCCTCAATACCTTCACCAACGCCTATATATTTAACAGGAATTTTAAATTGATCCGATATGCCAATAACCACTCCTCCCTTGGCTGTACCGTCAAGTTTTGTCACTGCCAAGGAAGTGACTTCTGTAGCCTTGGTAAACTGTTTTGCCTGTTCAAATGCATTCTGACCTGTAGAACCATCCAATACCAATAAAACATCATGTGGGGTATCTTCCACCACCTTCTGCATTACACGTTTTACCTTAGTAAGTTCATTCATTAAATTCACCTTGTTGTGTAATCTCCCGGCTGTATCAATAATAACCACATCGGCATCTTGGGTCACTGCAGAACTCAATGTGTCGAAGGCGACCGAGGCAGGGTCACTGCCCATCTTTTGCTTTATAAGAGGCACATCTACCCTATCGGCCCATACCTGCAATTGGTCAATTGCCGCCGCCCTAAACGTATCTGCCGCACCCAAAACAACTTTGAGCCCCTGTTTTTTAAATTGATAGGCCAATTTACCAATGGTAGTTGTTTTTCCAACGCCATTCACACCAACCACCATTATCACATATGGTTTTTTATCCCTAGGAATACTATATTCTGTTTCCTCACCAGCATTTGTTTCTGAAAGTAATCCAGCGATTTCCTCTCTCAAAATCCTGTTAAGCTCATCCGTGCCCATGTATTTATCTTTGGAAACCCTTGCTTCAATACGCTCAATAATTTTCAAGGTCGTATCTACGCCAACATCAGAGGAAACCAAGACTTCTTCCAAATTATCGAGTACATCATCATCGACTTTGGACTTGCCTGCTACAGCTTTACTTAATTTGGAAAAAAAAGTGGTTTTGGTTTTCTCCAACCCTTTATCCAAGGACTCCTTTTTTTGAGAGGAAAATATCTTTTTGAATAAACTCATAATACCTGAAAATCTTTCGCCAAAGATATGAAAATAAAAAAGCTCCTTTCTTGCAAAAGGAGCTTTTAAAAATTGACTTTATCAATTATATCTTACTTTGATAACCATTCGTTAACAGACTCTGGCGTCATTATAGATTCCTTGAAGGTGTAGGCACCACTCTTTGGTGACTTTACCATTTTAATTGCCTTGGTTAATCTTTTTGAACTTGTTTGTAAACTTGCTACCGTCTTCTTTGCCATGACCTTATGGGTTATTTGACATTTTCACTAAAGTGAAAATACCCTAATTACTTAATTTCTTTATGAACTGTCATTCTCTTAAGGATCGGATTAAATTTCTTAATTTCCATCCTTTCTGGAGTGTTCTTTTTGTTTTTTGTGGTGATATACCTGGAAGTTCCTGGTTGTCCGGACTCTTTGTGCTCCGTGCACTCCAATATAACTTGAACTCTGTTGCCTTTTTTTGCCATTATAATCTATCTTTTTAGGATTATTTTACAAATCCTTTTGCTTTAGCCTCTTTTAAAACAGCAGAAATGCCTTTCTTATTAATACTCTTCAACGCCTTGGCAGATACCTTAAGCGTTACCCATCGATCTTCCTCAGGTATATAAAAGCGCTTTTTAGAAAGATTTACATTAAATCTTCTTCTTGTTTTATTGATAGAAAACGATACGTTGTTTCCAAACATCGCTCTCTTTCCCGTAATTTCACAAACTTTTGACATTGCGTCTAATTTTTCATTTTAAACAGGCTGCAAATTTATGTCATTTTTGTGGGACGGGCAAAATTCTACTTCAGATTTTTAAAATTTCTTTTTGAAGCAGTTCAAATGCCTTATTCACAGCCTTTTGAACTATTCTTGTGCGCTGATTTCCCAGCATGAATTTATCAACAAACACTTCATTCGGGGTAGCAATGGCGATGAAGACCGTACCAATATCAATATCTGAATCACCTTTTGTAGGTCCTGCATTACCTGTAGTTGCAACTGCAAAATCTGATTTTAATAGCTCCTTTGCATTTTTGGCCATGGCTTTTGCCACTTCTGCACTTACCACGGAATGCTTATCTATCAGTGCTTTGGGAACATTGAGAACATTGATTTTTGTCTCCGTAGCATAGCTCACTATACTGCCCTTAAAATATGCTGAAGCACCTGGCATTGTCGTTATTTTTTGGGCAATTCTTCCACCGGTACAACTTTCTGCTGTGGCCAAGGTCATCTGTTTTGCTGTGAGCAATTTAGCCACAGACTCTTCTAAGGTCTCATCATCGTCTGTGCCATGAAAAATATCATCAATTAATGGCAACAAATTTTTTATTTCCGCATCTATCCTATCTTCGAGTACTTTTTGGTCCGGACCTTTTGCCGTTAACCGCAATCTAACTTTTCCCAAATTAGGTAAATAAGCCAATTTAATGAAGGATGGCAAATTTTCTGCCCACTTTCCTATTCTATCAGCAACGGCACTTTCACCAAGACCATAGGTTACCAAAGTTTTATGAAGAATATAGGGCCTTTCACAATCCGCTACGATTTTAGGTATGACGATATTGCTCATTAATGCTTTCATTTCAAAAGGCACTCCGGGTAGCGATATAAAGGAAACGCCATGGGATTGCATCCACATTCCTGGGGCAGTGCCATTGGCATTGTGTAATACTATTGCTTTTGAAGGTACCAATGCTTGTTGTCTGTTCACATCCGAGATAGGCGTTGAAACAAAGCTTGCGAACAATTCCTCGACATGTTTTAAAACTGCATCGTTCTTAACTAGGGTATCATTGAAAAATTCGCAAAACGTATGTTTTGTAATATCATCTTTCGTTGGCCCCAGTCCACC
>JBATIW010000187.1:0-3443 GCA_049668005.1 Maribacter sp. | reverse complement strand
TCACTGATCACAACAAACCCATTATCGAAAAATATGGGGTTTTACATTATGGAGTACCGAATATACCATCGCGTTATCCAAAAACCGCATCGATTTCCATTAGTAATATATTCACCCCTTATCTTTTAAAATTGGGTGAGGATGGTGGATTGGAGAACTCCCTTCGGTTTGATAAAGGGCTTCGCAACGGTCTCTATATATATCATGGTATACTGACCAGCAAAGCGGTTGGTGAATGGTTTGACCTACAGTATAGCGATATCAATTTCCTTATTTTTTAAATTAAAATTACGAATTGGACTAGATTTTTAATAGGTGGTTTGATTCATTCCAAAATTTCGTAGTCCATACTAAGTTTTCGCAAAGCTCTCAAAGCAGAACCAGCGTTCTTGTCTTCCAGTTCAATAGCTACAGCATCCCCTTCTAAGAGTATCGCTGTAAGTTCATTCGACAATGATTGATCACTGTTAGATGAAATCTCTGAAATACATTTGGCTATCGCTCTTTTATCTGGCCTTTGGGTATCACAGGACAATAAGTTTAATTTCATAATACAATATTAGCGTTGAGATCCTTTATTTGAACTTTGCTAAAGACAAGGATACTTTGTTATAAAGTTATTTTTTCGGTTTATAAATTGCTCCTGTAGCAAAATCAACAATTAAACCCGGGCAAAAAAGAATAATATCAGCTATTAATGCTACAACTCTTACTTCCCTTTGTTGTTCGCCAGGTTGTGGCTTTCTTTTTTGAGATTCAGTTACTTTACCGCCAAAAATTGTGGCGCAACTAGACATCATTATTGCAATTAACCCAATCGCTATTACATTTTTCATTAATTATAAAATTTAGATTAGTAATTATTGTTATTCGGGTTTTAATTCGTTTACTTATGATTTTGTATAAGGTTTGGCTAAACTGCGTTTTAATGCATTTTATCTTTTGTTAGCATTTGTTTAAACTATTTTCTTCGCTTTTTTATCGAGCAATATGGCCAGCAATTATACCATTTTCTAAATCAAAACTGTCACCGACTGATCCGACCACAGCATTAGAACGGCTCAAATTCATTAGGTTCCTCAGTGTGTAGAGTGAATTAATCCCCGTACAATGGGCTCCGATTATTTTAGAGACACCAAAATCATGTAATTTGTCCGCAGTCCATTTTAAATGCTTATCAGTAGCATTAAGTAAATGAAAACCACCAATAATTGCAAGTACCTCTTTGTTGTAAATATTATTTCTAGTTTGTTCTAGTGTATTAATGATTCCAGCATGACCACATCCGGCAACTAAAACAAACCCTTCTGCTGTATCAAATACAAGAGACTGATCTTCCGGGACGTAATCTTCGATATATTCATCGCCCATTTTTATTTTGATATGGCTAAACCAATTATTTTCATCGTATACTCGTTTTATTGGTCCGGTTATCCAGACACCAGGGAATAATTTATGTTCATGTTCATATACAATGAACTGCACTCCATCCGCTTCAAGTGCTTCTTTAATTTGGGGCATATTATTCTTGAAACCAACTCTCTCGTTAAATATGCCTTTCCCTACGTGGACTCGAATTAAGGCATTGGGATTAATTTTTTTTAGTTCTTTTCTTAGTGTTAGGAGTCCACCCGTATGATCTCCGTGGTAATGGCTCAGAAAAACGTCCTCCACTTCGGTCAAATCGATACCCAAATCCAGTGCGTTTTGCAAAACTGTTTCTGGCCTCTGTCCTGTATCAAATAGTATTTTCTTGCCGTCTACTTCGACTATAGCCGAATACCCCCATTCACCAATGCCCTGATCTGCCAACATAGTTGATAATGTGGTAATTTTTAATAAGGAAACAGTAGTTCCTTTTTCCAGATAAGAGGTTTTTGATTTTTCCTGCTGCGCCATTGGAAAGTAGCTGTTCAAGATAACTATGATTGTGAATATTGGAAATTTAAATGTTGCCATGGGTTCTCTGTTATATGAATGCTAACTTGTTATATGCGGACTTATTTACCCTAATATCCCAAATATTTTTGGGATATGTACACCTTTTTGGTTTTTTTATCAGATTCTATTAGGCCCTCTACAGCTTCATCCAATGGACTACGGATCTGTAAAAGATCTTTTTTGGCAACATGCGTATAAATCATAGTAGTTTCCGGTAAAGTTCCGCCTACTCACTTGGAGGGTCAAATTGTATTTTTAATCAGCTCAGGCATTGGGCTTTATGTAATTAAAGCTACGTTCTTCATTGAGGACCTTTTTATTGAGCTCTAGTAGAGGGTATCCCTGCATGATATTTGCAGTTTTGTGTTATTGACAGGAAAGTTTGAAGTATCCCAGCTTTTTGTATTTTTATTCAAAGTAAACTTTATGCCAACCTCTGAACTGCCAACTACTGAACAATGTAAAAATTGCGAGAAAACATTTGATGCCTCCTTTGATTATTGCCCTTACTGCGGGCAGGAAACAGCAGATAACCTTACTATTGGGGTCCTCTTTAGCAACACAATAGATAATTATATTTCTATAGATGCCCGGTTCTTCAGGAGTTTTGGGACCCTTATGATAAAACCCGGCGTGCTGGCCCGGAGGTTTGTAGATGGCAAACGCCTTAAGTACCTGCATCCTGCACAGTTTTACCTTTTTATCTCTGTCATCTTCTTCTTTATCTTTTCTTTTACCATTCGTAAAGCAGATAATGAAGTTTCTGAGGCAATCAAAAAAGGCCTTGAGCAGGAAATCAACCTTGATTCTGTTCGGGTAAATACAGATTCTTTGGGCATTGCAGAAGCCCAAAAAGCCCTGAAAAAAAACCAAAAGATTATTGGGATATCAGACAAAGATATGGCCGAATTAGATTCGGTAATGGTTTCAGATCCCCAGGTAGCCAATTTGTCCTTTGGTTTTAAACGCGAGAAGTTAGACTCTCTTATCACAGCCGGAGCTCCATTAGATCAGAAAATTAAGGCGATGGGAATGAAGGAAGATGCCAATGCATTTACCCGCAGGTTCTATACCCAAATGCTGAAGTTTTATGAAAAACAAGGCGGGGGCATCCTGCAGGCATTATATGATACTATTCCCGTTGCAATGTTTTTACTTTTACCATTTTTTGCAATGTTTCTGAAATTGTTTTACTGGAAACCCGCCACCTTTACTCACCATTTGGTGTTTAGCTTTTATTTCTTCACTTTTATATTCACCTCGTTTAGTATCATGCTCCTGGTGAATAAAGTATGGGAGATTCCCATTTGGTTAGAAGTGCTCATTTGCTTCTCTTTTGCTATATACTTAATGCTGGCCCTGCGCAATTTTTACAAGAGCTCCTGGGTGGGTGCTTTTTTTAAAGCAGGCATTATCTCCTTTTTGTATATGCTCATAATTGTGCCAGTGGCTGCAATAGGAATTATTATGGTGGCCTTTATGCTTTATTAATTGGTGGAACA
>JBATIW010000186.1:0-10928 GCA_049668005.1 Maribacter sp. | reverse complement strand
ATACATGACACCTTGGAAGACCTTTATAAGCCCATGATCGGTGATTACTTGAACAAGGAAGTTCTAAAAACCGCAAAAATTGGAATCGATACTTTAGTAAAAAAACATTTCAAAAAGTCCTATACCGATTCCAGTATTTTGCGGGGGAAAAATTTAATAGCTTTCAACGTAATCAAGAAATATGTCGGTAATTTTATTGACCAAGAAATAGTTCAAAGTCAGCGGCATAAAATAAAAATTCTTGCTTTGGAAAAGGAAATGGAACTAAAACTCGATATTCCCGAATTACGATTTCCAGTTAACCTAAAAGGTAAGCTGGACCGGGTTGATGAAATTGATGGCGTAACAAGAATCATCGACTATAAATCAGGGAAAGTTATGGCCAACCAGGTGGTCGTATCCGATTGGTCCTTAATTACTGAAGATTACAAATATAGCAAGGCATTTCAACTATTATGCTATGCCTATATGTATGGTCGCGAGGGAAAAATCAATCAATTTCAGGCCGGTATTATTTCCTTTAAGAATTTGAATGCCGGTCTGTTGGGTTTTGCCACAATAGAAAGCAAAAAGAAAAACAAATCAATCACACATGAAACCTTGAATAAATTCACTGTCGAATTAAAAAGGCTTGTTCTCGAAATATGTAATCCCGATATTCCTTTTATCGAAAAAGAAGTTTGATGCTACTTTTTGTCAGGCCTACTTGGTCTAACTTCAATTTTACTGGGCAAGGTACGAGGGTGCATTTTCAGTAAGTCCAAAACCAATTCACCAATATCCTCTGGGTGGATTTTCCAAGCATCCTTTTCCGATGGCTCATTGTTATTGAAATGTGTCGCAACCGAGCCCGGCATTATGGTAGATACTTTAATGTCATATTTGCGAAGGTCTAGCATCGCGGCCTGTGTGAAACCAACAACCCCGAATTTCGTGGCATTGTATCCAGCCCCCATTGCGAAAAAGTTCGTCCCGGCAAGACTGGCCAGTGTTATATAATACCCCTTTGATGTCTTCAAGGCCTCAATGGATGCTTTTAAGGTGTGAAATACCCCATTTAAGTTCGTATTGACCATATTGTGCCATTGTTCCTCCGTCATTTCGTCAATCGGCGCAAAATGCCCTACCCCGGCATTGGCCAAAACTACATCCAACGTTCCCCATTTATCTAAAATGGCTTTTATGGCATTCTCCTCATCTATATGTTTGGTAACGTCTGACGCAATTGCTAAAACGGTATCTTCATTTCCCAATTGCTGTGCTGCGGCCTTCACGGTTTGTAGACTCCTACCGCTAATCGCAACCCTCATCCCAGCATTGAGCAATGATTGGGCAACCCCAAATCCTATTCCCTTTGATCCTCCGGTTATATAAGCAACCTTTCCTTTTAAATCTGTCATAATACAAAGTTAGATTAAAGAAAACGAATATAGTATTTTGTTACTTAAGCAAAAAGTATTTTCTTTGACCCTTTCAAAGTCGGGGGATTAGCTCAGCTGGCTAGAGCGCTTGCCTGGCAGGCAAGAGGTCACCGGTTCGACTCCGGTATTCTCCACGATCAAGCGCTAGAGGTAGCGCACTTTAAAACCACCAAGTTTACTTGAGTGGTTTTTGTGTTTTAAAGGGCCCTTGTCCCAAGGCGTGGCCTATTGCGTTTGCAGTATGGTAGATGGGTGGAGCAGCACAGCTACCCCAGTATTCTCCGCCAATAACTAAAGGGCTTCAAGAGTCTTTGACTTTTGAAGCTTTTTTTATTTGCACGCAATTTGCACGGAAAATAGGTTTTAAATTAAGCTTGAAACAATTTGGCTTAATTTGATATTTCATCATTCTCCTACTCGAAAATTTAAGTTCCTAAAAAGGTCAATTAACGAAACTTCTAAAAGAGACCACTAATGGGACTCCTGCAATGGCTACCAATGGCTCGTATGAGTTGGATATGATCTTTAATTGTATATTCCTATATTAGTTAATAACTATATTCGCTTGTTGGCAAACATTTGAAAACACAAAATCATGAATAGATTTATTGTTTTTTTATCATTCTTATTGACTATCTCGCAACTCTTTTGTCAAAAAGGTATCGACTTAAAGGATGATAAGTCATTAATCGCAATTTTTAACGAAACTGAAATCAAAGGCTTGGAATCAATGATTCAGTATGTGGACAATATGGTTTTAAATAGAGAGAATAAAACCGACGCCAATGAAGCCTACCATCTTTTTTTTGAAGAAATCGCGCAAACTCCAGAATATATAGTCCCATTTGAAGAAAACGTAAAATATAAATTCTTAGAGAGTTTGGACTCTATACAATTCTCCTCCATCTGGACATTTGGTTACCATTACGAAACGATAAGTACAGGTGATACAGTCTATCGTAATCTTGAGAATATAAAAGTCTTATTTGTAAAAAGTACTAGCAAATACATGGATTATTTGGAAGAAATTGGAAAAGAAGACCCCTTTTACAAAATATTGCACAGAGATTTCACGAAACTTGGAAATCTGTCTGCAAGTACATATGGTATACTTTTTATAGAGAGACTCACGAATTTTGATTTTAATATTCCTAAAAACAGATTATGGGCAGCAATCTGTCTTTTAAGAAAAGAGGAACCTATCGAAAAGAAACTCGATAGGTATTTTGAAAATAAATAAAAACGTTTGCCAACCATGCTATAACAAATAGGGCATAAAGCGGTAAATTTAATGGCTTGGGTTTATTTACCAAGTCCGCCAAATAGAATATTACGCGTTAGCGAAATACTCTGTTTTGACTTTTAAAATGAAAAAGATAAAAACAAATATGAAAAAATCATGGACAATACTATTGGCCCTTTTACTATTTCATTCTTAACCATACCCAACTTTAGTAGTTCAGTTGATATAGGTGAATAATTCCCAACAATTACACAAAATACAGATTTTATCCAATCATTCTAAATAAAGCATATTTGCAGGAATAATCTGTTTTGGAATACCAGGGCCTTTATAAAAAGCATCGAGCCATGCTCCTCCTGCTTGGTTATGATAATCCACTTTGATCTTATGCATTCCCACATTCAATGAGATGCTTCCCATGCGCTCAATTGTCCCATGTCCACCATCGTTATCAACAACCAATTCCTCGTCAATATAAAGTTTACTTCCATCATCGGAATTGAGGTAAAAGCGATATTCGCCCTCTGTTTCTATTTTTAAGGAAGATATAAATTGTATGCCAAACTGATTTTCCCTTTGATTAATATCATCTATTCTAAACTCATAATTTTTACCTTGTTTTAGGGGTGTAAGGTTTTCAAATACAGGTAGAAATTTCCAATTATCACCTTCGTAATACGTGTAACGAACTCCATTTTTCGAGTCTTTATCAACAAGTCTGAAATAAGCATTTGAAACATTACTCTCTTTTTGAGCTCCTAAAAATGCCTTTGCCATTAACACTGCACTTTTTGACAATTTAAACGGACCCGTATAGAGCTCAGAACTTTTAGAAGGAACCGAGCCATCAAATGTATATCTAATCTCGGCATTATTGTTTGCTTCAATTTTTATATTGGGAGTGTCATCAACATACAGACCACCTGCTGGATTGTATAAATTTGGTTTAGGATGAATGACTGGTGCAGCAATTAATACCTTTTGGCTGCCCAATGCTGGTTCAGGTGACCCCTCAAAAGCACTTTTTACAGGTTTTCCAATCCATGCATAGGGCTGGCTTACCTCAAGAAGACTAGCCACTGTTGCAGCATTGTCATAGGTGTATACCTTGTTTTTTATTAAATATCCTTTTTTTATACCTTTACCATAAAGCAAGAACGGTATTTCAAGCTCATCGAGGGTTTCCCCACCATGGCCATAACCAATTCCTCCGTGGTCGGCAGAAACAATAAAGACCGTTTCGTTAAAGATCCCAGCATCTTTTGTTGCTTGTATAATTTCCCCTATTTGTTTATCAACTGTAGCTACGGCATCATAAAACTGCGGAGTCTTATGGCCTGTTTCATGACCAACATGGTCAACATCGTCAAAATGGATGAATAAAAAATCAGGTTTCTTTTCTTTAATGTATCCTACTGCTTTTTTAAGTGTTAATTCATCAGACGGCTTGGTCTTGTCGTAACTCAATGCACTTCTCTCAATCAACCTTCCAAATCCTTCCCATGTATAAATTGCCCCTATTTCCATTTCTGGGCGTTGTTCCCTTAATACCCCAAAAATGGTAGGGAAAATATTTTCCATTCCAGTTGTTATAGGAGTAATTGTGCGATCGTCCCGCTCCCAACCATTTGAAGTTACACCATGTTGCTCAGGACCTGCACCTGAAACCATTGAAGCCCAGTTTGTACTACTACTTGTAGGCAAAACCCCCCTGGCATTCAAAGTGTAGGAACCATTTTTCATTATGTCATCCATAACCGGGGTGTTTGCGTTTACAATCCCGTCAGGACTCATGGCGTCTACACCGATAACAACTACGTGCTTGACTGCTAATGATTCAGGAATGTTTTTTACACTTTTAGAACAAGCATTTAGTACGAATAACAAACCTACTAGCCCCAATGAATAGCGCCCCGTTTTTATTGCTTCTCTCATTTTATTTAAAAAAGTCATTTAATGTTGGTCTTAATGCTACTATAAGATACAATAAACCAGTCCATTTTTACTTTTGATAAGCTTTAGTCTTTGTAACCCATAGCATTTTTTATTACAGTACCCAAAGCTAATTTATATAAAATTAAATTGCGGTAAATTCATTGAACACGTTTGCATCTTGCTTTAAAATCTATGTATTCAGATGCACAACAACCTTTAAACTATTCTGTTTACAATGCTTTTGCATTAAATTATTATTTATGGATATCTCGAATGCTATCCTAATTGTACAACGATTTAGATCCTGCAAACCTTTGCATAACATTTGTGTTTTTCATCTTTCGATTACTCTTATTTTTTTGTTGCTTTGAAGAGAGAAGCCTTAACTTGTTCAACCTGCATATGAACTATCTAAAATATTTTTGGTATTTAATTCTATTTCTCGCATTGGGGCTAGGATTGTCCTGTGCCTCGAAAAAAACGTTTACTTCTGAGGGATTGCAAATAGCGGTAATGGCAGATATACATCTACAGGATGTCTATGGCAAGCTTGAGGATAGTCATTACAAGGGTATAATGAATCCTGAAAATGGAAATTATGCCTTGATTAGAACAATGGGGTCACAATTGCACTCCACCAGAATTTTCAATGAAAATTATTTTGCATTTTTAGCTGCTCTTGATGATGTGGTAAAAAGGAAAGTGAAATACGTAATTCTTCCCGGAGACTTCTCTGATGATGGGCAAGTTTTACATATACGTGGATTAAAAAGAATATTACAACAATATTCAAAATCCTATGGGATTTCCTTTTTCTTGATTACTGGAAATCATGATGTTGTAAAACCGTTTACTCAAATGGATGGTAAAAATGATTTTCTGGGGGAAGGTGGTAAATCCCAGCCCATAATGAGCCATTCAGAAATTTATAAATCCAATCCAAATCTGGAACATCCTGTGGTGTTAACTTCTGAAATTCAAAATTTGGGATACCAAGAAATAACGGGTTTGTTAGGCGATTTTGGTTTTTTCCCTAAAAAGGATCACATCTACTGGGAAACACCTTTTTCCAATTATAATTATGACAATTATAGTTTCCGAAAAGCAAAAATATCCGCTTCGTTGGAAGATAGAAGTTATTTGATTGCGGGTAACGATATCCCTTTGCCTGACATTAGTTATTTGGTAGAACCCGTCAATGGTTTGTGGTTTCTTGCACTCGATGCCAACACCTACCTTAGAAGAGAACGACCAGAAAATGATAAAGGGCTCACCGTAGATTATACCAACACCGGTACGGGACATGATAATCTTTTGAATTACAAAAGTTATCTTATGGATTGGGTTGCAAAAGTTGTTAGCGAAGCAGATAAACGTGGGAAAACATTAATAGCCTTTAGCCATTATCCCATGGTGGAATTTAACAACGGAGCTTCAGAGCATATTGATAATCTGTTGGTTGGCAGCAAAATGCAATTGAAAAGAGTGCCCGACGAAAAAGTGGCGCAACGTTTTGCCGATGCAGGTTTAAAAGTACATTTCGGGGGACATATGCACTTGAACGATACGGGAATCAGTACAACTGAAAAGGGAAATACACTAGTAAATATTCAGGCCCCATCTCTGGCTGCCTATATACCCGCTTACAAACTACTAACTATTGAAGAAGAGAACATCTTGGATGTAAAGACCCTAATTGTTGATTCAGTTCCGCGTTTTAAGGAATTTTTCAAGCTCTATGAACAAGAACATGAATTTTTAAAAAGTATTGGCTCTAAGAATATATGGAACAAAGACATTTTATCATCTAAAAGTTATCATGAATTCACGAATTGGCACTTAAAGGAATTGGTCAGGCTACGGTTCTTAAAGGCAGAATGGTCCTCCGAATTTATAGATTTCATATTGAAGATTTCTGGAGAACAATTGTTTGTGCTATCTCAATGGGAATCCACTTTATCAATTGATGCAATGATTAATACAATTAATGATGATAGCGAAAAGACCTCAACGCAATGGAAGAAAGCCAATGCATTAGCAGCAAAAAATGGTATTCAATTGGCACAATTTAAGGAGTGGTCGGGATTTGACTTACTATGCGATCTTTATAGGCTTAGAAGTGCAGACGAACTTGCTTTTAAAGATATAGGAGCCGATAGATTGAAACAGTATGGTTTGATTCAGAATTCATTTTTAAGTCAGAAATCCATCCACATAGAAGATGATTTTATAAAGAAGAATGTTTTGGAACTGATGCGTATTTTTGAGAAATTCTTGAACGGAGCACCCTCTGACCATTTTCAACTCAACTTAAATACTGGAAAATTGCATTCCCTTAAAGAACAATAGAACTGCTTGAGCAGATTAACAAGTTTATGAAAAAATCAAAATGAATAGCAAACTCACTTTTTTAATCATTCTTTTTTTAACAGGAATACAAAACCTATCTGCACAAGAAAAATTGGCTGTGGATTATGTTGACCCATTAATAGGTACTCCAAAAGCAGGTTTCAAAGAGGGTCTAGACGGAGGTGGCACAATGCCCTGTGTAGGAACCCCTTTTGCAATGACCAACTTCGTCGTACAAACCCGTGAAAATAAGATAAGTGAGATGCCCTATGTATATGAGGACAATCACATAAAGGGGTTTATGGCCACACACCAACCAACCGTTTGGATGGGTGATTATGGCTACGTAAGTGTCATGCCCCAACTTGGAAAATTAAGGCTACTGCCAAATCACCGTGCATTACCCTTTTCCCACAAAAAAGAGGTCTCCAAACCAAATTATTATTCCGTGACCATGCAAGATGGCAATAGAGAAATAAAAGGGGAAATTGCCGCTACATCCCGTTGTGGTATTTTACAATTTACATTCCCAGAATCGGATGAAGCACATATCATTGTTCAGGGTACTAATATTACCGAAAATAAAAAAGCTTTTCAAGGCTACTTGAAAATCGACGAGGAGAAAGGGGAGATTACTGGTTACAATCCGGAACGGATGTCTTCCCATTTGGGGCCTGAACTTACTAACTTTAAAGGCTATTTCATTATACAGTTCGATAAGACATTCGAATCTTTTGGAACCTGGAACTCCTTTCGTACTGAACCCGATATCGTAAAATTGGGCAAAGAGCAGTACGGGGCTCGTATGGGCGGGTATATCAGCTTTAAAACCAAAAAAAATGAAAAAATCAAGGTAAAGATCGCCACCTCCTTCATTAGTATTGAGCAAGCTCGTAAAAATCTTGAAATTGAAATTCCACATTGGGATTTTGAACAGGTAGTACAGACAACTCGGGATGTTTGGCAAAATAATCTTAGCCGTATTGCTATTAAAGGAGCCACTGAAGATCAGCAAAGTATTTTTTATACAGCCCTATTCCATACCATGTTATTTCCACGAGAGTTTTCCGAATACGGAAAGTATTACAGTCCATTTGATGATAAAATTCATGAAGGGGTATCTTACAATGATTACTCGATGTGGGATACATTCAGGGCCCTACATCCACTTTTGCATTTCACACATCCCGAGCGCGTAAGTCCAATGATACAATCGCTATTGCAAATGTATAAGGAAGGTGGTTGGTTGCCTAAATGGCCCAACCCCACCTATACCAACATTATGATCGGAACACATGCGGATGCCATTATTTCAGACGCCTACATTAAAGGGTTTCGGGATTATGATATTGATTTGGCTTATAAAGCCATACGAAAAGATGCCATGAATCCACCTAATAGGGATACAGAAAAGCAATGGGGAGACCGGGATGAGGGAACCTTGTATGAAGCCCGTGGCGGACTTACTTATTACCATTCATTGGGATATGTGGCATCTGATAAAACAAGGGAATCCGTAACCAGAACCATTGAATTTGGTATTGATGATTTTGCTATCGCGCAAATGGCCAACGATTTAGGGAAAAAGGAAGATTATGAACGATTAATGCAATGGAGCAAGAATTATAAAAATCTGTTTAATAAAGAAATTGGATTTATGAATGCAAGGTTGTTCAATGGGAATTGGGAAAAAAACACCCAGGAAGGTTTTACTGAAGGAGGGCGTTGGACCTATTTGTTCGGTGCCTTACATGATGTTGACGGAATGATAGAGTTATATGGTGGAAAAGAAAAATTTGCAACTAAGTTGAATGAAAATTTTGAGGGAAACCACTATCGACATGATAATGAACCAGGACACCACTATGCCTATCTGTTCGACTATAGCGGGCAACCATGGAAAACACAGGAATTGATCCGTAAACACACCTCTAAAGAAAATTACAGAAATCACCCTCTGGGCATCAATGGGAATGATGATTGTGGTCAAATGTCAGCCTGGTATGTTTTTAGTGTTATGGGATTTTATCCGGTTACTCCTGGATCTGAAGTTTTTGCTCTTGGTGCACCCCAATTTCCTGAATTCACCATGAAATTGTTAAAAGATGGTAATCCAAAATCATTTAAAATAAAAGCGAACAATCTATCCGAGGAGAACATGTACATACAATCCGTAACTTTAGACGGGACTCGAATCAATATCCCTTTTATCACCTATACCCAAATAATGAATGGTAAAGAGCTTGTTTTTGAAATGGGTAAATCACCAAATCACAAAGCTTTTAAAAACAATAATTGAAGAAATTTAACAAATAAAAAAACATTTATTTTTAGAACAAACCCCGTTGGATAAACTATTAAAAATATCTAGAGTACAACCCGAGCAAATACCGGACAATGGTCTGACAAGAAAATATCATTCAGGGTTTCTGAGAATACGGCATATCTGTCAACTTTCTTAATACCCTTTACAAAAATATAATCGATTACTTTTCTATTTTGGTACGGCCTATTATCAAAACCACAGGTTGTCCAATCTGGACCATATTTAATGTCAGCAACACTACTGGAATTGACCAGGGTATTCTCCCCGTCCGGTTCGATCAAGATTTTTATGGCTTCCGATTCCGGCACTAAATTAAAATCGCCGGTTAGGATCAAGGGCAAATTGCCTGCCAATTCAATTGATTTTTGTTTTAACAATTTAGCGCTTTCAATCCGGGCTTGTTTTCCAATATGATCAAAATGCGTATTCATAAATATAAATTCCATTCCTGTATTTTTATCCTTAAGAACCACCCAGGTCGCAATTCTTTCCAAGGCCGCATCCCAACCTTTGCTTACCTTTTCGGGCGTTTCACTTAACCAGAACGTACCATTTTTTAATTCCTTAAACCTATCTTCTCTATAAAATATTGGGGAAAACTCTCCTTTTTCCTTCCCGTCCTCCCGTCCTATGCCAACAGTTCTGTATTGTTTTAGATTTGTTTTCAAATAGTTCAGTTGGGTCACCAATACTTCTTGCATACCAATGATATCCAAATCGTAAAAATTGATCATCCGTACCACATTTTCCTTTCGATGATGCCAATTCTGCTTGCCATCATCCGGATTATCGTATCGAATATTAAACGACATGGCATTGATAGGTACATTATTTTGTGCGAATGAAAGTGAAGAAAAAAGCAACATTTGCAATAGTACTATCGATACTTTTTTTTTCATAAATAGGTTTTTAAATTTTAATACTGCAGGAAGGATTGCACGAAACTTTTCAACTAGATAATTCTTTGTAGTTCATGGGTAGTTTTACTCATACTGCACTACTATTTTATTCAATAGTCATTTGATTTCAGAAATCTTTATAGGTCTATTCTCCTTTATTGACTTTAATGCTGCAAGACCTATTTTAAGAGATTTTAGTCCATCATTCCCGTTCACAGGCATTGTTACACCGTTCTCAAGACCTTTGATGAAATCTGCCATTTCAGTTTTATAGGCCTGCTGATAACGTTCCAGGAAAAAATGTAATGGAAGCGCTCCCTGTACCCCATCCCTATTATAAAGTCTATGCGAATTATGAAAATTGTTATCCGCTTGCACCATACCTTTAGAGCCGAACACTTCTATACGTTGGTCATAGCCATAAGCAGCCTCTCTACTATTGTCTATAATTGCCATGGTACCATCTGTGTAGGTGAGCGTAACAACTGCCGTGTCAATATCCCCAACTTCACCAATGGCCTGGTCTACCAAAACCGCACCTTTTGCATAAACTTCATCTACTTCTTTATTAACCACAAAACGCGCCATATCAAAATCATGAATGGTCATATCCAGAAAAAGACCTCCTGACTTCTCAATATAACTAACAGGAGGGGCTCCAGGATCCCTGCTTGTGATTTTAACAATATGAGGTTCGCCAATTGCACCATCCTTTACAAGTTCATGGAGTTTTCTGAATTCCTTGTCAAATCTGC
>JBATIW010000185.1:0-1784 GCA_049668005.1 Maribacter sp. | reverse complement strand
CCATTGCCTTGGCCAAGAATTCCAGTATACAAATTCTCCGCTACACCAACCGGCCATATTCCGGGGAAGACGATGAGATCCTGAAGCGATTTGCCAAGGTCTTTGAACAGGCCTATATCCGTTTTCGGGACCTCCAAAAAGCAGAGGCACAGGCGCGGGAAGCACAGATAGAGGCAGCTCTGGAAAAAGTGCGAAGCCGTACCATGGCCATGCACAAAAGTGAGGAACTGGCCGAAACTGCCCTAGTGCTCTATGAGCAATTTTCGGTATTGGGGAATATACCTGATCGCATGAGTATCGGTATTTTCAAAGAAGAAACCAAGGAAATCGAATTATGGCCCACAGACCAATTCGGCAGCCAGCTCAATCAAAGATTTAGAGGTTTCTGGAAACAATCCGCAGTCTGGACAAATTTATATAAAGCGTGGAAAGCAGGGAATGATTCCTTTGTTGCGGACCTTTCAGGCCAAAAACTAAAAACTTGGCTTAAATTTATAAGGGAGGAATTGAAGTTGTTCGTGGATGATTCCCATATAAAGGGGCGTAGGGTACAACAAGCAGCCTTTTTCTCTCAAGGATTCCTTCTTTTTACAACCAATGAACCGGTCGCAGAAGAAATTATGCAGTTGTTGGTGCGATTTGCAAAAGTATTCAGTCAGACCTATACCCGTTTCCTAGATCTTCAAAAAGCGGAAGCTCAAGCACGGGAAGCGCAGATCGAAACGAGTTTGGAAAAAGTGCGGAGTCGTACCATGGCCATGCAAAACAGTTTCGAATTGCCGGAAGCCGCTAACGATCTGTTTCTACAGGTACAGGCCTTGGGCATACCGGCATGGAGTGCTGGTTATTGCATCTGGGAAACCAAGGATAAAAAAGCGGCTTCCTGCAACATGAGCAGTGAAGGTGAAATCCAGAAATCATTTATTTTACCGACCATTGGTGAAGGCTATAATTTTTATGACCCACTGCAAAAAGGGGAAACTTTTTATGTAGAGGAATTAGGAGGCGATGCACTGGTAAAACATTACGACTTTATGCGTACCCTGCCAACGGTAGGGCAACTATTGGATAAACTCATAGCTGCGGGCTTGTCTCTGCCCACTTTTCAAATTTTCCATATCGTTTATTTTCCGCAAGGTTATTTGATGTTCATTACCTATGAACAGGTCCCGGATGCCCATGAAATATTCAAACGCTTTGCCAAAGTCTTTGAACAAACCTATACCCGTTTTCTTGACCTCCAAAAAGCCGAAGCACAGGCCAGGGAAGCCACTAAACAAGCCTCTTTAGATCGGGTGCGCGGGCAAATTGCCAGTATGCGTACAGCAGCCGATTTGGAACGTATTACGCCTCTTGTATGGAATGAGTTGACCACTATGGAGGTGCCCTTTATCCGTTGTGGTGTTTTTATTATGCATGAACCCAAGGAAATTGTCGAGGTCTATCTATCGGCACCAGACGGGCATTCACTTGGAGTATTGCATCTTCAGTTTAATGCAGATCCCCTGACCGCAAATACGGTTGCCCATTGGCGAAAAGGAACTATTTTTAAAGAACATTGGAACAGGGATGAATTTTTAAGCTGGACAAAATCCCTTATGGAACAGGGGCAAATCTCGAATATAAAAACCTATCAAGGAGCAGCAAATCCACCGGAGTCCTTAAATCTTCATTTTATTCCCCTCACCCAGGGGATGCTTTACGTTGGCTGCGAGAACCCCTTGAATGTTGAACAAATAGAATTAGTACAATCCTTGGCCGACGCATTTGCCATTGCCTATGCC
>JBATIW010000184.1:0-3065 GCA_049668005.1 Maribacter sp. | reverse complement strand
GTTGAAAATATTGGAAAAAAACTCGATTATTACAAGTTCAGATCACTTCAGAATCCGTTTGGGATCTTATTTCATCCAAAAGCTATTGAAAACCTAGTTTCCAAATCAATCCAGACATTCGATTATACTGAGGAGGATGTATTTTATCACAACGAACGTTGGCATTGTTTCGATGCCCATTCTGATCTTAGCGCTGTTTCCAAAGAAGAATTGCTACGAAAATTGAATGACGGCCTTAAAGAAACTCGACAACAAATTTCCCTATCAACCCATTTTGTTATCACTTTGGGTACAGCTTGGGTTTATCGAAATTTAGAATCGAACACTATTGTTGCTAATTGCCATAAAGTACCTCAGAAAGCGTTTACGAAAGAATTGCTTTCTATTGAGACGATTGAGCAAAGTTTGAAAAAAATAATTCAAGCGATACGATCGGTAAATGATGAAGCGCAATTTATTTTTACGGTTTCACCGGTTCGACATCTTAAAGATGGTTTCGTTGAAAACCAAAGAAGTAAGGCACATTTAATTTCTGCAGTACATGAAGTGATTCAAAATTCGAATTATAAATCACATATCTCGTATTTTCCTTCCTATGAAATCATGATGGATGAACTTCGGGATTACCGCTTTTATAAATCGGATATGGTGCATCCAAGCGAATTGGCTGTCGATTATATTTGGGAGAAATTCAAAAACACATGGACATCTAGGGAAGCGTTTTTTACAATGGAAAAAGTTGAAGAAATACAAAGAGGGATGTTACACAGATCTTTCAACCCTAAGTCCAAAGAACATCAAAAATTCTTAAATTCCTTGAACGCTAAAACCCAAGCGCTACAAATGGAATTCCCGTTCATGGTCTTTTGAATCTTACGCAGATATTCGTTAAACAATTCAAAACGAGCGTACTAAAATGGTAAAATGTTCTTAATTTGAGATAAACTAACGAACATGAAAGAAAAACAAACCACTCACAGAAGACAATTTTTAAGGGCATCAGGAATTTTGGGCGCTGGACTTTTAATGCCCAATATTAATTTGGCATGTAGTCCTCAAACCATTCAGGATGGCAATATACACCTGTTTGGTAAGCGGGAAGGTTTTACCGATCAGATTAGTATTTTGGTTTCTATGATGGATTGGATGCGGGCCACAGTTCTAATATCGGTCAAAGGAATTTCAGAAAAAGAATTGGATTTTCTGTTGGATAAGGAGTCAAATTCAATCGGAGCTATGTTGATGCATTTGGCAGCCACCGAGCACTACTATCAAATAGACACCTTTACCGGGGTTTCAAAAAGTTCCCTTGGTTTTAATGTGGATGATGATGAGTGGGGCGCTGCAAGCAATCTAGGAGACAAGGGTCGGGCGACTTTCAAAAGGAAATCTTTGAATTATTACTTAGATAAATTAGAAGAGGTTAGGGAATTCTCGCTTACCGAGTTGAAGAAAAGAGATGATAACTGGCTTATGGAATCTACACCTTTTTTTGGAAATCAACCAACGAATAATTATTGTAAATGGTTTCATGTGGTTGAACATGAATCCAACCATAACGGACAAATAAAATTTATTAAAAGTAGAGTGGTTTAGGTGACCAACTTTTGGTGTACTATGGCAAGACCATCGTCGATTAAATGACCGAGTTCTGGATTATCCTGTTTAACCATTTCCAGATGGTTTTTTATCGCTAAGGCGAAAACTTGCTCCTTTTGAACCTCGGGATTCATTTTGGCCAATTCATAAAGTTCAACACATAACAGCCAATCCTCTGGGAAATAGGCCGCAACTTCCTTGAACACTTTGTTACGTGAAATGGTCGTGTTTTTGCCTTCCCGAAAATCCCTTATTTGTTGATATAACTGCTCTAATTGAACGCTTTTTGCATCTTTTTGTGATTTAATGGTTGTTTCGGAAATCTCATGAGTTACCAAATCAAAACTGTTTAAATCCGCAGGACCATTAAATGCCGATACAATATTTTGCCCAATGGCCATATTGTAAAGTTCATCTTGCGATTCAAAAAGGATGGCGTCCATATGTCTTACTGTACAATTCTTAAAGGTAACAAGTATAATTTCCCCGCTTAGATTTCGGGTACCGGTAATGATTTCACCTTCTATGCTTATGTTCCCATCAAATTCCAAAGAAATGGTTTCTCCTTCGTAAATGTTATATGCTTTTAAGTCTCGTGGACTCATATCCTCAATGGCAAGATTTATTCCTTTGAGTTTACCTATTGGTGAGCCAAACCCGTTGGCATGTTTTTCGATACTATGACCAACCAATTCCTTCTCACGGTAGGCGAGGGCAGTTGCGCCAACAGTTTGAAAGAAAATAGGTTTATTTTCATGCGCAATGACCATTTCAAAATTTCCCGAAATTTGGAGTCCTGTACTTAATTCTATGGTACCCAATTCCCTTGAATTGATTAATTTCTTAATACCACTTAATCCACCTTTTCGCAAGGCCATACTATCTGCAAATTCCTCCAAAACTTGACTTAAAAAGGCAAAATCAGGCGTTACGAACAATTGGGGTTGCGGCTTGGTAATATCGAAAGCGGTCCGCGCTGCTTCAATGGAATACGGGATTTTCTTTACTTCGTTGGTCATGCACCAAGCACTTTCCCCTATGGAAGATAAAAGGCCGGCCCCATAAATTTTTGGATTTTCCACTGTTCCTATTAAACCATATTCCACGGTCCACCAATGTAGGTTTCTAATAAGGGCCATTTCACTAGGTTCCCCCATATTTTGCTGTAGTTCTTCAATGTGTTTTTCTGCCCTTGTAATTTCACTTTCAGGGGTTCCTGATGCTTCCTTGATTATGGATAAATGCCTTACGGCTTCATACAATTCAAAATCCTTTGCGTTTGAAAGTGCCTTGCTCCCTATTTCACCGAAACGTCTTAAATACTCGGCATATTCAGGATTGGCGATAATTGGGGCATGGCCTGCACCTTCATGGATAATATCTGGTGCGGGGGTGTACTCAATATGTTCCAATTGGCGAATATCTGAAGCTATAACCAATACATTGTAGGCTTGGAACTCCATAAA
>JBATIW010000183.1:0-7761 GCA_049668005.1 Maribacter sp. | reverse complement strand
GCCCTCTACAACGGTTTTGGCACCTGAATTTCTGACACAAAAGCGCTCTCCGGCTTTTCCATTAATATAAGCTCTACCTGCTGTTGCCCCATAAAGGGTAACATTCCCTGTGATAACATTGTCTTCAGGAACAATAGTTGAGCCATCTGGTACTTTTATCACCAATTTAGCTCCGGAAAGTCCTTTGCCCAAATAATCATTGGTGTTACCATTCACGGTCATAGTAAGACCACGGGTAGCAAAAGCACCAAAACTTTGACCTGCAGATCCCGTGAAATTTAACTTTATTGTATTTATTGGTAATCCTACAGCACCATATACTTTTGAAATCTCGTTACTCATAATGGCACCAATTGCACGATCCGTATTGTGTATTGGAAAATCCAAGGAGATTTTTTCTTTCCTGAACAAAGCCGGATGTGCTTTCTCGAGAATTTCAAATTCAATGGATTTGTCAACGTCGTGTTCTTGTTTTTGGGTATTGTAAAACTTGGTCCCTTTTGGCACATCAATCTGATGAAGAATTGGTGTTAGGTCAATACCTGCAGCTTTGTAATGGTCAAGGGCCTTTTTACGATCTAGTTTTTGTACTTGTCCTACCATTTCATTGACGGTTCTAAATCCTAATTGGGCCATTATTTCACGTAATTCTTGGGCAACGAAATACATATAATTCACTACATGCTCTGGTTTACCTTTGAATTTCTTACGCAATTCAGGATTTTGTGTCGCAATACCCACTGGGCAAGTGTTTAGGTGGCATACACGCATCATAATACAACCAGAGGCAACCAATGGTGCAGTTGCGAAACCAAATTCCTCTGCGCCCAAAAGACAGGCTACTGCAACATCCCTACCTGTTTTCAATTGTCCGTCACACTCTAACACAATCCTATTTCTAAGGTCGTTCATGACCAGCGTCTGCTGTGCCTCAGCAATTCCTAATTCCCAAGGAAGACCGGCATGTTTTAATGAGGTTAAGGGTGAGGCCCCAGTTCCACCATCAAAACCAGAAATAAGTACAACGTCAGCTTTAGCCTTAGCAACACCTGCAGCAACAGTACCAACACCAACTTCTGAAACCAATTTTACGTTGATACGCGCTTTGCGATTTGCCGATTTTAAATCAAAAATCAACTGTGAAAGATCTTCGATGGAATAAATATCGTGATGTGGTGGTGGTGAAATCAATCCAACATAAGGGGTGGAGTTCCTTGTTTTGGCAATAGCAGGATTCACTTTTGGTCCTGGTAATTGTCCACCTTCACCAGGTTTGGCCCCTTGGGCCATTTTTATCTGTATCTCTTTAGCATTGGTCAAATAATTTGAAGTAACTCCAAACCGACCTGATGCAACCTGCTTAATGGCACTATTTCGCCAATCACCCGTCTGATTTTTATAAAACCGCTCTGCATCTTCACCACCTTCTCCTGAATTACTTTTACCGCCGATGCGGTTCATGGCAATAGCCAGGTTTTCATGTGCTTCTTTACTAATAGATCCATATGACATGGCCCCAGTTTTGAAGCGCTTGACAATTTCAGTCCATGGTTCAACTTCTTCCAAAGGAATTGGGTCATAATTCGAAAACTCGAACAGTCCACGAATGGTCATCAAATTTTTTGATTGTTCGTTGACCATGGCCGCAAATTCCTTATACGTTTCAGGTTCATTCCCACGAACTGCTTTTTGTAATTTGGCAATGGACAAGGGGTTGAACATATGTTTTTCACCATCTCTCCTCCATCGGTATTCACCTCCTATTTCCAAATCCAGATTAGCGGCTATTTCTTTTTTGGAATATGCTTTTTGATGTCTTTTTGCAATTTCCTTTTCAATTTCATACAGACCTATACCCTGAATTCTTGTAGGCGTATTCGGGAAGTATTTATCCACTACTTTAGTGCTGATTCCGATACATTCGAATAATTGAGATCCTCGGTATGAGTTCAAAGTGGATATGCCAATTTTATTCATCACTTTAAGGATACCTTTTCCGATAGCCTTATTGTAATTCTCAATGGCTTCATCAAAAGTAAATTCGGTAATGTCGTTTTCCTCAATCTGTTCAGCGATTATCTCATTTACTAAATATGGATTGATTGCACTTGCACCAAAACCGAACAACAATGCAAAATGATGTACTTCACGTGGTTCTGCAGATTCTATGATTATGCTCAACTTAGAACGATTTCCCATTCTTTGAAGACCACTATTAACATAGGAGCATGCCAATAAAGCCGGAATCGGGGCTTTTTCTTCATTAGAATTTCTATCCGATAAAATAATGATATTTGTTTCTTCGTCAATTGCTTTTGAAGCTTGTTTTAATATTGACTCAAGAGCCTCTTCGAGCCCATTATGACCTCTGTTTATATCATATAATATTGGGATTGATACCACCTTGTAATCGGGACTGGAGTCGTAATTCTTGATTTTATCCAGATCCTCTTTTGAGATTACTGGATTTTGAATTTTCAGTTTTCTACAATGCTGTTCGGTTATGGTGAATAAATTGATGTCGTTACCTAATGTAAGGCTAATATCGGTTATCATCTCTTCGCGAATACCATCTAAAGGTGGGTTGGTTACTTGGGCGAACAATTGTTGAAAATAATTGTAAATGAGTTGTGGTCGTTCCGATAGCACTGCAATAGGTGTATCTGAACCCATAGAGCCAATAGGTTCTTTGGCGGTCTTACCCATGGGAAGAATTATTGTATTGATGTCTTCCAAGGTATAGCCAAAAACCGATTTTCGTTTGTCCAAAGAAGCTTCGCCTAAAAAAAGAGGACAATCGTTATAAGGTATATCCCTAAGATGGACTAAATTCTTATCCAGCCATTTTTTATAAGGATGTCGCTGGGCAATTTCCTCTTTGATTTCCTCATCGTTGACTATTCGCCCCTCCTGCATGTTTACCAAGAACATTTTCCCAGGTTCGAGTCTGCCATGAAACTCAACATTTTCAGGTTCAATTTCAACTACTCCTGTTTCAGAGGACATAATAACATAACCGTTCTTTGTTACCGAATAGCGCGATGGTCTAAGACCATTTCTATCCAAAACGGCTCCTATAAAATTACCATCTGTAAATGGTATGGACGCCGGTCCGTCCCAAGGTTCCATGGAACAGGAATTATATTCGTAAAAAGCACGTTTGGCTTCTGACATTTCTGTGTTCTTCTCCCAAGCTTCTGGAACCAACATCATCATAACCTCTGGTAGCGAACGACCTGTCATCAACAATAGTTCAACAACCATATCCATAGTAGCCGAATCAGATTTACCAGGCAGGATTACGGGCAATATATTTTTTATTTCAGGACCGAACCAATCACTTTCCATTAATTCTTCCCGGGACTTCATTCGTGAAACATTTCCACGTAGCGTATTTATTTCCCCATTGTGACACATATACCTAAATGGTTGTGCCAAATCCCAAGTCGGGAAGGTGTTCGTCGAGAAACGCTGATGAACCAGAGATAATCTGGTGACTACTCTGGAATCCATTAAGTCGGAATAGTAAAGACTAATGTCCTTCGGCATCAATAGTCCTTTAAAGATTATGATTTTGGTTGAAAGACTTGGGACATAAAAGAATTGACTTTCAGACAATTTGGAATTCAAAATGGCATGCTCTGTCACCTTTCTGGCAATAAACAATTTCAAGTTAAATTGAAAAACATCCTGTTTTTTATTCTCTTTTGCAATGAAAACCTGTTTTACAAAGGGTTCGGTCTCCATGGCTATTCTACCTGGAATTGATCTATTTACGGGCACATTTCGCCATCCAAGTAATTTTAAACCTTGATTCTCGATATTCTTCTCAAACTCAGAAATGCAGTATTCCCTTTGATTTTCTTTTTGTGGAAGAAACACATTACTTACTGCATATTCCCCAGCTTTTGGTAAGTCAAAATCACAGACATCTTTAAAGAAATCATGGGGGATATCAATCAAAATTCCAGCTCCATCGCCAGTCTTACCGTCGGCGCTTACCGCACCACGGTGTTCTAGTTTGTCCAAAATCTCCAAAGCCTTATGAATAATGTCGTTAGACTTAATTCCTTTAAGACTACATATAAACCCGGCGCCACAATTATCATGTTCAAATTCCGGCAGGTATAACCCTTGTTTTATCAATTTCATCTGCTAATTCTTATTTTGTTTTAAAGGTCATATGTAATTCGCCTTTCATTATTTCAGTAGGTATCGCCTACGCGCCGACTGGCCTCTTCACTAAAAATGTCTTCAAGACATTTTCTTTACGTTCGATCCTTTGGCTCATTTCATAAATTATGGTATTTACACAAAAATATCATATTCCATGAATATTATTCATTGATGTTTTTAATTATAACAAAAAAATTCAACGTTTTTAAATATTTGTCGAAATAAACGTAATATCGAATTTTAAAGTGGGATTTATTGTGATATCAATAAAGCAACATCCCCAAAAAATGAATATTTATTGGTAAAACCCCTATAAACCTAAAACCCAATAAGGAAAAACAACCCACTGGAAATAGCTTTTTAGGGATGAAAAAAAATAGCTTGTGGTTATAGGAATTATATAGAAGCTATTAATGGGTGTAAAAAAAATCTAATCTCTCAAAATACTTCTTGAAATTACGATTTTTTGGATTTCTGAAGTCCCCTCATAGATTTGGGTGATTTTGGCATCACGCATCATACGTTCTACGTGATAATCTTTCACAAAACCATTGCCGCCATGAATCTGTACGGCTTCAATAGCGGTATCCATAGCTACTTGTGATGCGTAAAGCTTGGCCATTGCACTAGATAGATCGTAGTTATTGCCATTGTCCTTGTCAAGGGCAGCTTTATAAACCAGTAGTCTCGCGGCTTCAATTTGGGTATGCATATCGGCCAATTTAAAAGCTATGGCCTGATGGTTTGCTATTTCGGTGCCAAAGGCCTTACGTTCTTTTGAATACTTTTTTGCTAGTTCGTAAGCCCCCGCAGCTATTCCCAATGCTTGGGCTGCAATACCAATTCTTCCACCAGCCAAGGTTTTCATGGCAAATTTAAAACCAAATCCGTCTTCGCCTATTCGATTTTCTTTAGGAACTTTTACATCATTGAAGTTCAAGGAATGGGTGTCACTACCACGTATTCCCAATTTATTCTCTTTAGGACCTATTTCAAAACCTTCCATGCCTTTTTCAACGATCAAAGCATTGATTCCCTTATGCCCTTTATCCTTATCTGTCTGTGCGATTACCAAATAAACTTCTGCTGTACCACCATTGGTAATCCAGTTCTTTGTGCCATTTAAAATGTAATGGTCCCCTTTATCAATTGCACTCGTCTTTTGTGAAGTGGCATCGCTTCCAGCCTCCGGTTCAGAAAGACAAAATGCACCGATAATCTCACCGGATGCCAAGCGTGTTAGATATTTTTGTTTTTGTTCTTCGTTACCAAAAGCTTCCAGTCCCCAGCATACCAATGAGTTGTTCACCGAAACGACAACTGACGCCGAGGCATCAATCTTCGATAATTCTTCCATAACAAGAGCGTAAGAAACTGTATCTAACCCGCTACCGCCATATTTAGGGTCCACCATCATACCAAGAAAACCCAACTCCCCCATTTTCTTCACTTGCTCAGTAGGGAATTTTTGAGCGTCATCCCGTTCAATAACGCCTGGTAATAATTCATTTTGTGCAAAATCACGAGCGGCTTCTTGAATCATTAATTGTTCTTCAGATAGGGAGAAATCCATAAACCAAAATTTAAATTAGACCTAACAAATATACAGTTATGTTATTAAGATTCCAGTTGCTTTTAAAAGTTGTTTATACCGATTATTTATTTTCAGTTTAGAGCGGATAATGGCCATTTTTTAATTTCTGTATTTTATATTTGTTTTAAGTATTCCTTCTTTTTGATTTAAACGAAAAATTATGAGACAGCATTAGCCCCAATGGGTTTATTTGTTAGAATTTTGGATTATGCAGTTAAAAACGATGTCACATAAATTATATATAAATCAAAAAAAATGAAGAAACTTCTTCAAGCTTACGAGAAAAAACAACCGGAAATCGTCTTTAATTGGAAAGACCCAGAGACAGAAGCTGAAGGGTGGGCTGTCATTAATTCACTAAGGGGTGGTGCGGCTGGAGGAGGAACAAGAATGCGTGAAGGGCTTGATCTTAACGAAGTGCTTTCCTTGGCAAAAACCATGGAGGTGAAGTTCACGGTTTCAGGTCCGCCTATAGGTGGTGCCAAATCAGGGATTAATTTCAATCCCCATGATCCTAGAAAAAGAGGGGTTTTGGAACGATGGTACCACGCTGTAGCTCCGCTTTTAAAAAGTTATTATGGTACTGGTGGGGATTTAAACGTCGATGAAATTCATGAAGTAATCCCCATTACAGAAGATGCTGGCGTATGGCATCCTCAAGAAGGGGTTTTCAATGGGCATTTCAAACCTACGGAAGCGGATAAAATAAATAGGATAGGTCAACTTCGTTTAGGGGTTATCAAACCGCTTGAGAGTAATGTACATTCTCCTGATGTTGCCAGAAAATATACTGTTGCCGATATGATAACAGGGTTTGGCGTTGCTGAGGCAGTTAGGCACTACTACGATATTTTTGGCGGAAATGTCATGGGGAAAAGGGCAGTGGTCCAAGGTTTTGGAAACGTAGGTGGTGCAGCGGCTTTTTATTTAGCACAAATGGGAGCCAGAATAGTTGGGATATTGGATAGGACAGGAGGCGTAATCAAAGAAGATGGATTTTCGTTTGAGGAAGTAAAGGATTTTTATCTCAACAAACACAATAATAGCTTAATGGCAAGTGCTGACCAAATGATCCCTTTTGAAGAAATCAATGAAAAAATCTGGACCTTGCAGACTGAAATATTTGCTCCGTGTGCAGCATCCAGGCTTATTACCAAGGATCAAATCACGAAAATGATAGATACAGGTTTGGAGGTAATATCCTGTGGGGCAAACGTTCCTTTTGCGGATAAGGAGATTTTCTTTGGGCCTATCATGGAATACACCGATGGGCGAGTAAGCCTTATTCCTGACTTTGTATCTAACTGTGGTATGGCCAGGGTTTTCGCCTATTTTATGGAAAAAAGAGTAGGAATGGATGATGATTTGATATTTAAAGATACTTCGGATACCATCAGAAAGGCAATTTTGAATATCTTTAAGCAAAATCATACAAAACTAAATTTGAGCCAAACCGGATTTGAAATAGCATTGAAACAATTAATATAAACCAAACCAACTGAATATGGAAACCATTATTATCGTTGTATTTTTAGCTGGATATCTAGCTATAACCTTAGAGCATAATCTAAAAATTGACAAACTGATTCCAGCTTTGGCAATGATGGCCATCTTATGGGCCATAATTGCTTTGGCACATATGGATGTCTTTGAGGTTAACGCGGAACTGCGTGAGCTCGAACCGTCTCATATTGATGAGATTCTCTTGCACCATTTGGGAAAAACCGCAGAAATATTGGTGTTTTTATTGGGTGCAATGACCATTGTGGAGATCATAGATTACTTTGATGGGTTTGCCACTATAAAAGGATTCATAAGAACAAGAAGTAAGCGAAAACTGCTTTGGTTGTTTTCTATTTTGGCCTTTATTCTTTCAGCAATAATAGATAACCTAACGGCTACTATTGTTTTGGTCACTATATTACAAAAGGTAATAATTGATCGGAATACAAGATTGTGGTTCGCAGGTATGATAGTGATTACCGCTAATG
>JBATIW010000182.1:0-5356 GCA_049668005.1 Maribacter sp. | reverse complement strand
TTTCTCATTATACTAAACTTTTACGCACCCATTCCAACAGGTACTTATTTTAAGCCTGCAAATTTAAGTATTTTTCTTAAAATGACAATTAAATGACCAAAAAAGAACTAAGAAAAATTTGTACCTTTATTTGTAACGATTTTAAAATCTTTTCAACTAATTATCTAAACCACTAAAAACTAAATAAAAATGGAAGAAAATCAACCAAAAACCGGAAAATTTGCATTGAACTATGGTGTTCTACTAGGTGTCGTGAGTGTAGTATTTGGCCTTATGCTATTTTCCTTGGACATGCATTATGACCAAGGCTGGGCAATTCGAGGAATCAGTTTGGCATTGACTGTCGTTGCAATTATATTTGGTATTTCCCAGTTCAAAAAAGCAAATGAGGGCTTTTTGAATCTCTCGGAAGCTATGAAATTAGGGGCTGGAATAGCTGTAATAGCCGGTATTATTGGAATTATTTATTTCTTTTTACTTTCCAATGTAATTGAACCTGATTATATGGATAAAATGTACGAGATTGGAAAAGAAACGGCAATGGCGGATAATCCAAAATTAACCGAGGAACAAATAGATCAGGGTATTGAAATGCAAAAGAGTTTTGCTTGGTTAACCTACCCCATCATTCTAATATTCAATATTATTGTTGGTTTGGTCATTGGTTTGATAGGTGGCTTAATAATGAAAAAACAAAAGCCCGCATATTAATGTCAAAATTGTACTTTTGAAAAGAAATTCAGAAGTAATCAATGAACCTATCCATAGTAATACCATTACTTAACGAAGAAGAATCATTAATAGAACTACACGATTGGATTGTAGCTGTTATGCAATCCAATCGTTTTTTATATGAAATTCTATTTATTGATGATGGTAGTACCGATGGCTCCTGGGAGATTATCACCCAGCTTTCAACTAAAAACCCAAACGTAAAAGGGCTTCGTTTTAAAAAGAATTTTGGCAAGTCGCAGGCCCTACATGCGGGGTTTAAGGCCGTGCAAGGTGATGTCGTAATCACTATGGATGCTGACCTTCAGGATAATCCGGAAGAAATTCCAGAATTATATGATTTGATAAAAAATCAAGATTTCGATCTTGTTTCAGGTTGGAAGAAAAAGCGGTATGACTCCATCATAACCAAAAACATTCCTTCAAAGCTTTTCAATTGGGCAGCACGTAAAACTTCTGGGGTTCAATTAAATGATTTCAATTGTGGATTAAAAGCCTTCAAAAGAAATGTTATTAAAAATATAGAAGTACGTGGTGAAATGCACCGGTATATACCTGTTTTGGCTAAAAATGCTGGTTTCGGAAACATAGGGGAAAAAATAGTGCAACATCAAGCACGAAAATATGGTAAAACCAAATTTGGTATGGAACGATTTATAAATGGATTTTTAGATTTGATTACCATCTGGTTTGTATCCAAATTTGGAAGGAGACCCATGCACTTATTTGGGGCACTCGGAGTTATTATGTTTATCATTGGTTTCGGTTTTGCTCTCTATTTGGGTATTGACAAAATTTTCATCAATCCCACTGCGAGACTCATTACAGAAAGGCCTGAGTTTTATATTTCATTAAGTGCAATGATTATAGGAACACAGCTATTTTTAGCGGGGTTTTTAGGTGAAATTATGGTGCGTTCCAGAAAAAACGAAAAACGGTATAGTATATCAGAAGAATTGAATATAACTGAAAAGGAAGAACAATATTCTTCGTAAATTAACATCTCAAATTTACAATTAAATGGATTCTATTTTAAATACTGCCAAAAGTTGGCTTACTGATTTTTTTGATGATGAAGTCAAGACTGAAATTCAAAACCTTATTTCTAACGAGCCCGAAGAATTAAAAGACCGATTCTATAAGAATATGGAATTTGGGACAGGTGGAATGAGGGGACTAATGGGTGTTGGCACAAATAGAATAAACAAATACACTCTAGGAAAGAGTACTCAGGGCCTAAGCAATTATATAAAGAAAGTTTATGCCGGTGAAAAGCAAAAAGTAGTCATTGCTTATGATTGCAGACACAATAGCGATACGTTGGCCAAAACAGTTGCCGATGTTTTTTCGGCCAATGGTATCAAGGTTTTTCTGTTTTCAGAGTTACGAACAACACCTGAATTATCATTTGCCGTAAGACACCTAGACTGCCATGCGGGTATTGTATTAACTGCATCGCATAATCCTCCTGAATATAATGGTTATAAGGTATATTGGACCGATGGTGGGCAGATAGTGCCTCCCCAAGATGGCGAAATCATTGCTGAGATAGATAAGCTTTCGTACGAGGACATAAATTTCAATGCAAATGAAAGTTTAATTGAAATGATCGATACCGAAGTTGATGAAGTCTTTATGAGCGCCTCCGTAGCTAATGGTAATTTCAATGCTGCTGGCAAGGATGATTTCAATATTGTCTTTACTTCTTTACACGGCACTTCAATCACAGCTATACCAGAGGTTTTAAAGCGCGCCGGATACAAGAATGTGACGATCATCGAGGAACAAGCAAAACCGGACGGAAATTTCCCAACGGTTGTTTCACCGAATCCTGAAGAGCCAGAAGCATTATCAATGGCGATAAAGAAGGCCCAGGAAATCGGAGCCGACATGGTGGTAGGTACAGATCCCGATAGTGATAGACTGGGAATTGCCGTAAGAAATCTAGAAGGGGAAATGGAATTGCTCAATGGTAATCAAACCATGATGTTAATGACCAAATTCCTTCTGGAAAAACGTAAGGAAAAAGGTATGCAAGGCAATGAATTCATTGCCTCGACCATTGTATCAACACCAATGATGATCGCTTTGGCAGATGCTTATGATGTAGAATGCAAAGTTGCCTTGACGGGTTTTAAATGGATTGCCAAAATGATCAAAGATTTTCCTCAACAGCATTTTGTTGGCGGGGGGGAAGAAAGTTTCGGTTTTATGGTTGGCGATTTCGTTAGGGACAAAGATGCGGTAACCGCAACCCTACTCGCCTGTGAAATTGGGGCCAACGCCAAAGCCAATGGGAGTTCTTTCTATAAGGACCTGATCAATTGTTATGTTGATTATGGTTTTTATTTGGAAAAATTGATTTCGATGACCAAAAAAGGAATCAGTGGTGCTGAGGAAATAAAACAAATGATGATCGATTATCGGGAAAACCCAATTAAGGAGATCGATGGTTCAAAAGTAGAATGGATCCATGATTATAATACTTCAATAGCCACAAATCTAATCACTGGCAAAACTGAAACTATAGCTATTCCTAAATCCAATGTATTGATTTATACGACTGAAGAGGGCACTCGAATGGCTGCCAGACCAAGTGGAACTGAACCAAAAATCAAATTCTATTTCAGTATAAATACAAACCTGGACCATGCTGCTGAATTTAAAAAAGTGAGAAACGAATTGGAAGTGAAAATCAATCGTATTGTTAGCGAATTGAAACTCGGTTAATGGAATATTTCAAGAAAATCCTTCGCTTTGCGAAACCCTATAAGAAATATGGATTTCTTAATATTTTCTTCAACATACTTTATGCATTGTTCAGTGCTTTATCCTTTGCGGCACTGATTCCAATGCTAAATGTACTTTTTGAGCAATCTGAGCCGGTCACAAAGCTGCCAGTCTTTAAAGGTCTAAATGATGTAAAGGATTATTTTATCGATTATTTAGGATATCATGTGACTCAATATGCCGGGGATGATAAAATGAAGGCATTGGTATTGGTAATTGGCTTGGTTTTATTTCTTTTTCTACTCAAGAATGTATTCAACTACTTAGCCATGTACTTTATCACTTTCTTGCGAAATGGCGTTTTAAAGGATGTTCGAAATAAAATGTACCAAAAGATAACAGAGCTCCCGATCTCTTACTATTCTGAAAAACGAAAAGGCGATGTCATAGCCCGTATAACATCGGATGTGCTTGAGATTCAGCATTCATTTCTATCGATATTGGAATTAATAGTACGCGAACCTTTGACCATTCTTTTTACAATACTTATCATGTTCGGTATCAGTACAAAGCTCACGCTTTTCGTATTTGTTTTTATCCCGATTGGTGGCGCTATAATATCAAGAATTGGAAAATCACTCAAAAAGAAATCGGATAGGGTCCAAAAAGAACAGGGAGAATTTTTATCGATTGTAGAAGAGACGTTAGGCGGACTTAGGGTAATTAAGGCCTTCAATGCAGAATCACGGTTTTTCAGAATATTTAGTACATCAACAGGGCGATTTTTCAAATTTTCCAATAAGCTACTGAACCGCCAAAACCTAGCCTCCCCTACAGGAGAGTTCTTAGGTATACTGATTATTGGTGTTTTGTTATGGTTTGGCGGTAAAATGGTTTTGATCGATAAGACTTTGGATGCCTCTTCCTTTATTGCTTACATGGGTTTGGCATATAATATCCTGACCCCGGCCAAAGCCATTAGTAAAGCATCCTTCGGGGTTAAAAAAGGAAATGCGGCGGCAGAACGCGTACTGGAAATTTTGGAAACTGTAAATACAATTGTCGATAAAGAAAATGCAAAGAACAAATCAACTTTTGAAACAAATATCGCTATTGAAAATATTTCCTTTAAGTATGAAGATGATCTTGTGCTCAAGAATTTTAATCTGAATGTTCCCAAAGGCGAGACCGTTGCTCTAGTGGGCCAATCAGGAAGTGGAAAAAGCACGATAGCCAATTTAGTGACCCGTTTTTATGATGTGAATGAGGGCGAGATTACTATCGATGGGACTAATATCAAGGACATCTCCAAGAAATCACTAAGAGGTTTAATGGGGTTGGTCACCCAAGATTCCATTTTATTCAATGATACTGTAAGAGGCAATATTAGCATGGGTAAGGAAAATGCTACCGATGAAGAAATCATTGAGGCTGCAAAAATTGCCAACGCACATGATTTTATAGCGGACTTACCCAATGGTTATGACACTAATATTGGAGATAGTGGCAATAAACTGAGTGGCGGTCAAAAACAACGATTATCCATAGCAAGGGCTGTACTTAAGAATCCCCCGATTATGATTTTGGATGAAGCTACCTCAGCTTTGGATACCGAAAGTGAGCGATTGGTTCAGGATGCATTGGAAAAAATGATGCGCAATAGAACTTCAATTGTTATTGCACATCGTTTGTCGACCATCCAGAATGCAAATACCATTGTTGTATTACAAAAAGGGGAGATCGTAGAACAAGGCCCACATTCGGAGCTTATTGAAAAGAATGGCGTATATAAAAAGTTGGTTCAAATGCAATCCTTTGACTAAACCAGCATTAGGAATCTGAATTATAATAAAAGGCAGTCCTTAATTCTGGTTATTATCGAAGGTTATTAAAC
>JBATIW010000181.1:0-5909 GCA_049668005.1 Maribacter sp. | reverse complement strand
GTCTGCAGGAAGTCGTGTTACCAAAAGCTATTATGAAGTAATGCGGAAGGCTGGAGCCCAGGCCCGTTATGTTTTACTGGCGACTGCCGCAAAGCACTGGAACGTTCCCATTGCCGAATTACAAACCGATTCGGGCACCGTTATTAACATAGCGGGGGATCAAAAAATAAGCTATGGAGAGCTGGTTCCTTTTCTGGAAATGCCAGAGGCCTTACCGGATTTCACTATGGAACAATTAAAGCAGCCCAAAGACTTTCGTTTGATTGGTAAGGACGTCCCACGCATTGAAATTCCGGCCAAAGTGAACGGGAGCGCCCTGTTTGCATCTGATGTGCGATTGCCGGATATGGTCTACGGTGTATTGGAACGTGGTAACCTTCATGGTGCCAAACCCACCCTGACAAACGAATCGGAAGTACTGGCATTGGGTGGGGTGTTAAAAATAGTTCCCTTTGATTATGCGATAGGTATAGTGGCCAGTAGCCTCGAACAAGCTTTAGCCGCAAAGAAGCTTTTAAAAATAAATTGGAGCGAGGCCAAAGCAACTGGATTCAATTCCCAGGAGATTTTTTCCGAATACGAAAAAATTGCTGCTGAAAGCAAAAAGGGCAAGATAATCACAGAAATGGGTAATGTGTTGAAGGCGCAAAAATCTGCGGCCTGGACCTATACCGCGGATTATAAAAATGACTATGCCTACCACGCTCAAATGGAACCGTTGAATTCTGTAGTCCAAGTCGCTGAAAATTTACAAAGCGCAGAGGTTTGGGTGGGTAGCCAACAGGGCGGTGACGGAAAATTAGGTGTGCCTGAGGCGCTGGGTATTCCACCAGAGAATGTGAATATTCATTTGCAGTATCTGGGTGGGGGTTTTGGAAGAAGATCTATGACCGATTTTGTGGTCGAATGTGTAGCGTTGGCGAAAGAAATGGCCCCTCGTCCGGTGAAATTGATTTGGACACGGGAAGATGACGTGAGGTATGGGGCGTATCGGCCTTTGTCGTTGCAACGCCTTACCGCAAGTACGGATATTCAAGGAAATATCACAAGCCTGTCGCATTTCGTAGTGTCAGACAATGGCAATTTGGCGACCAGTGGCATTCGCAACGAGCATTATGACATTCCTAATCAATTTGCGGAATCTCGGGGAACTTCCCGTGGCATCCGTTTAAAACATTGGCGCGCTGTAGGACATGGGCCCAATAAGTTTGCCATTGAGGCCTTTCTGGACGAAGTCGCAACCGATCAAGGAATTGATCCTGTGGAGTTGCGCCGAAAATTAATGGTTAAATCGCCCAAGGCACTTGCTACCCTGGAGAAGGCTGCCGAAATGTCTAACTGGGATACGCCTTCACCTGCAGGTAGGGCTAAGGGAGTTGCCTTTCTGGAGCGTAGTGGCACCTTGAGCACGGGCATCTGCGAAATTTCTGTGGACCGAAATACCGGAAAAATAAAGGTGCATCATTTCTGGAGCGCCCTAGATGCAGGGGTCATCGTACAACCTGATAACGTAAGGGCTCAGATGGAAGGTGGCATCCTTATGGGTATGAGCAGCGTGCTAAAGGAACAGATTACTATTGTTGACGGTAGAGTACAGCAATCTAATTATCATGACTACCAGATATTGAGGTTTGACGACATTCCCGAAACCATCGAAACGGAGATGATCGCATCTACAGGGCATCCACAGGGAGTTGGGGAATCGGGCACGCCTTTGGTAGCCTGTGCCATTGCCAATGCTTTTTTAAAACTTACAGGGAAGCGGTTACGTCATTTGCCTTTTACATCAGCGCGGGTATTGGAGGTCTTGAATAGTTGAAATTGCTCCGGGTTTCGAGGAGACCCGACTAGAATTTATATTTAAGGCCAAATCGAAAAATTGTGTTTCATAATAGTTTTCATGGCATCTAGGACCGTCCCGCCCGATTGAGCTATGTTGTCATCCAAACTGAAGGATTTTTTGTTCAGATCTGCATTCGTGGTCGGTTGCTTGCCGATGACCTCGAAGAATCAAGGTCGTGTTTCATAAATTCTTGTGATAATGTTCAATTTTTAGGTCTTACGATCGAAGACACGTACAAGATAGTCTAGGATGCATTATATTTAATGCCAAGAATCTTTATCCAATAAAACAGCTATCCTTTTGAATAACACCCTTATGAACGTCAGATTGCTTTGTATTCTTTTTCTTGCTACAGGCATGTTCAATTCATGCACTCCCGAAAAGGCAAACAAGACCCTGCGTTTGGGCCATGGACTGGATGTAAGCCATTCAGTGCACAAAGCAATGGTTAAAATGGGCGAGGACCTAGAGCGTATTTCAGATGGCAAGCTTACATTGGAAATCTATCCCAGCCAGCAATTGGGCACCGAACGCCAGTGCTTGGAACTGTTGCAAATAGGCAGTTTGGATATGACCAAGGTTTCGGTTGGCGTACTTGAGAATTTCGCCCCCAACATGAAAGTTCTAGGGCTTCCTTATCTTTTCAGGGATAGACAACATTCGTTCCATGTTTTGGATGGCCCTATAGGGAAACAACTCTTAAACGGGGGAGAAAAATACTGGCTCAAGGGATTGGGATATTATGATGCGGGTAGTCGAAGTTTTTATACCAAGGACAGACCAATAAATACCCCTGCAGATTTGAAAGGCCAAAAAATAAGGGTCATGGAAAGTGTGACGGCAATGAATATGGTGCAAAGTCTCGGGGGATCGGCAACTCCCATTTCTTGGGGAGAACTCTATACCGCTTTGCAACAAGGAGTGGTTGATGGCGCGGAAAACAACCCACCTAGTTTTTATTTATCCAGACATTATGAAGTCTGTAAATTCTACACATTGGACGAACACACCGTGCTTCCCGATGTACTGCTTGCAGGTACACATCTATGGAAGAAGCTCTCGGAAGAAGAGCAGGGTTGGCTGATACAAGCAGTAGAAACTTCGGTAACATATCAGCGGGAACTTTGGCAAGTGGCTGAGGAGGAGGCCTTGGAAGCAGTAAGAAAGGCTGGAGTGGAAATAATTAGGCCCGATAAGACCCTTTTTTCGGATAAATTAAAGGATGTTTTTGAACAATATAGGGAAGACAAGGCCTTCTATAAATTAATAAAAGACATACAAGCAACGAAATAATATGGATCTACGTTCAAGAATAGATAAGGTTTTGGCCAATTTTTTGGTCATCATAATGTCCATTATGGTACTTAATGTTTTATGGCAGGTAGCTAGCCGTTTTATTTTAGGCTCACCCAGTTCATTTACCGATGAGTTGGCAAGATACTTGATGATATGGGTAGGTATATTGGGTGCCGCTTACGTATCGGGTCATAATATGCATGTGGCCATTGATGTTCTCCCTTCGCGATTGAGCAATAAGGCTCAAAAAAGATTGAAACTGATCGTTCGCATCCTTATTATTTTATTTTGTCTTGGAGCTATGGTCGTTGGGGGTGCCAGATTGGTTTATATTACCCATATCCTTGATCAAAACTCTCCTGCCTTGCAGGTACCCCTATCTGTGGTATATGCTGTAATACCAATTAGCGGTCTTCTTATTATCTATTATAAAATCTCGGATATCCTAAAAGCTTGAACACAATGGAATACGCTCCTGTACTGGTTTTGGTTCTAAGTTTTATCTGCCTTCTGGCAATTGGTACCCCGGTTGCCTGGAGTATCGCAATCTCGTCTTTACTGACCTTATTGGTGAGTATTCCCCTGTTACCTGCTGTGACTACGGTTTCACAACGAATTGGGACCGGACTCGATAGTTTTGCACTACTGGCCATTCCATTATTTATTCTTTCGGGTGAGCTCATGAACAAAGGAGGTATTGCCCATAGGCTCATCGCCTTTGCCAAGACTTTGGTTGGGGCTTTACCTGGTGGTTTAGCATTGATCAATATTATGTCTGCCATGTTGATGGGAGCTATTGCAGGTTCCGCCATGGCGGCAGCCTCGGCCATGGGTAGTATTCTTGGACCTGAAATGGAAAAGGAAGGTTATTCCAGGGAATTTGGCGCGGCTGTGAACATTACGGCGGCAACCACAGGTTTGGTCATTCCTCCCAGTAATGTACTTATCGTGTATTCCTTGGCAAGTGGTGGTGCCTCAATTGCAGCTTTATTTTTGGCAGGCTATATTCCGGGGATTCTAACAGGACTGTTTTTAATGATCGTTGCTTCTGTCTGGGCCAAGAAAAAAGGTTATAAAGTCGGTAAAAGAAGCAGTTTCAAGGAAATATTCAAAACGTTTATAGATGCCCTTCCCAGTCTTTTTATGTTGGTCGTGGTTATTGGCGGCATTGTCACCGGTATTTTTACGGCAACTGAAGCTTCAGCAATTGCAGTACTCTACAGCTTGTTGTTGGGTATGTTCTATAGGGAGATCTCCTTTCCCAAATTACCTAGGATATTATTGGATTCTTGTGCGACTACAGCTATCGTAATGCTCTTAATTGGTGCTTCAATGAGTATGTCTTGGGCTTTGAGCTATGAGAATATTCCCCAAGAGATCAGTGCAGGATTATTGGCATTGAGTGACAATCCTGTTGTCATCTTATTGATCATCAATTTGCTATTACTTTTTGTAGGCATTTTTATGGATATGACCCCGGCCGTATTGATATTCACACCTATCTTCCTGCCCGTGGTGACAAAATTAGGTCTAGATCCTGTGCATTTCGGTATCATTATGGTACTCAACTTATGTATTGGCCTCTGTACCCCTCCGGTGGGATCGGTACTCTTCGTTGGTGTGGGAATAGCCAAGACTACAATTGAGAAAGTGGTCAAGCCTTTGCTGCCATTGTTTGTAGCAATGATCATCGCATTGGTTTTGGTTACTTATTTTCCTGAATTGAGTTTATGGTTGCCCAGGCAGTTTGGTCTGTAAAGAAACTAGGAGTACAAAAATCCCAGTTCAAACCCAAGGTCAAAAAGCAAAACCTGTTTTTTTGAAGGAAGTATTGGAATTTGGTGCTTGGAACTTATTCCTTCGGCTGGGTTAGAACCTATGGCTCTGAAGCATACTGAAACCAGTTTAGCTTAGGCTGTAGGACAAACTGTTTACACCTCATCAATATCCGTCCTTCTCAATTTTGGCAGGGCATCGGGGTAGGATTTTTGTATGAACCCCATCAGTTCTTCCCTAATAGCGCATCGCAGGTTCCAACCCGCTGTAGCATTTTTGGTGCTGAAGGTCGCTCTGAGTTGCATAGTTCTATCATCTATTTCAGTCACCAATAGCTCAGCCACTCTTTTATCCCAAAGTGTATTATCACCTAATACTTCCATGAATTTTTTTCTAAGTACGGCCACAGGAAAGCTATAATCCACATAAAAGAAAACGGTATTGACAATGTCTTTTGAATTAAAGCTCCAGTTCACAAAAGGCTTGTCGCTAAAATAGTTGAGGGGTAATATCAGTCGACGCCAATCCCATGTTTTGACCACGACATAAGTCAGGGTAACGTCTTCGACAGTACCGAACTCGCCCTCGATGTCTACTTCGTCATTGATTTTCAAGGGTTGGGTGAATGCCATTTGAAAGCCAGTAACCAAATTGGAGATGGACTTTTGGGCGGCAACGCCGATAATTATCCCCATAATACCTGCCGAAGTCAAAATCGTCTCGCCTAATTGACGTGCAGCGGGAATGTTCCACAAAATCATGGCGATGGTAAGCATGATGATGACTATGATAGCCATACTTTTTATAAACCTCAACTGAGTCAATACCTTACGATCCTTGGCCTTATGTTCTTCTTTGATTTCGAACTTTTCTTTGACCACTTCTTCCAATGCCCTTAACACGACGATCAATAGCCAAGCAAAGTTCAAAATCAATACCCCTTCAATTACTTTATGCCAAAAAATACCTAACCCAAAATAAGAGAATAACGGAT
>JBATIW010000180.1:0-7297 GCA_049668005.1 Maribacter sp. | reverse complement strand
TGGATATACTTTGCATAAAGCGCTTACAGGAGAGAAAATAAAGGATATAAAGAACAATCAAGCCCTTGCTGGGAAACTAAAAGGTTATGATGTAGCTCCAAAGGAGTTTTCAACATTGGCGATAAATGGCAATGACCTGAATATGTATATGGTTAAACCCAATGATTTTGATGCATCTAAGCAATATCCCTTGCTACTTTTTCAATATAGCGGTCCTGGTTCTCAATCTGTTGCCAACCGTTGGGGAGGCACGAATGATTATTGGCACCAAATGTTGGCTTCTGAAGGATATATCGTAGCCTGTGTAGATGGTAGAGGAACGGGATTAAAAGGGAGCGATTTCAAAAAAGTAACCCAAAAGGAACTTGGCAAATATGAAGTTGAAGACCAGATTGCTGCAGCCAAGAAACTGAGTGAATTATCTTATATTGATGAAGATCGTACAGGTATTTGGGGCTGGAGTTATGGCGGATTTATGTCAACGAATTGCATTCTAAAAGGAAACGACGTCTTTGAGCTGGCAATTGCCGTTGCACCAGTAACTTCATGGAGGTTTTATGATACGATCTATACCGAACGCTATATGCAGACACCCCAAGAGAATGCATCAGGATATGATGACAATTCGCCTTTCAACTATCCGCAATTGTTAAATGGCAAATATCTACTGATTCATGGTTCTGGGGACGATAATGTTCATGTACAGAACACTATGCGCATGGTTGAGGCCTTAGTACAGGCAAACAAACCATTTGAATGGGCAATATACCCAGATAAGAACCATGGAATTTCCGGGGGTAATACGCGTTTGCACCTGTTCAATAAAATGACCAATTTCATCAAAGAAAATCTATAACCAAACAATATAACTTATGACAGCAATTGATAAACCAGCAAATCAAAAAGAGCTTTTTGGACATCCAGTAGGACTTTACATATTGTTTTTTACGGAAATGTGGGAGCGATTTTCCTACTATGGCATGCGGGCAATTTTGGTACTTTATTTGGTAGCGAAAACATCTGAAAACAATGCCGGTTTGGGCTGGAGTAATGGTGAGGCACTAGCATTATACGGGTGGTATACTATGTTAGTCTATGTAGCCTCAATTCCAGGAGGCTGGATTGCGGATAAATTCCTTGGACAAAAAAAATCAGTTTTAATTGGAGGAATCCTTTTGGTATTTGGGCACAGTATTTTAGCCATAGAACAAATGTGGGCTTTTTACTCTGGCCTCGGTTTTATTATCGCGGGTGTTGGCATGTTAAAACCCAACATTTCCACAATGGTTGGAGGTTTATACAAGCAAGGCGATATTAGACGGGATAAAGGATTTACTATTTTTTATATAGGTATTAATGTAGGGGCATTTTTATCTAGTTTAATTGTAGGTACTGTTGGGGAAGTTTATGGTTGGCATTATGGTTTTGGATTAGCAGGTATAGGTATGGCCTTGGGGCTTATACAATACGTTTATGGCCAAAAATACCTTAAACATGTTGGTAATTTTTTAGGTACCTCTGAAAATAAGGACGAAAAGGATGCTATGAAAAAGCCTTTGACTAAAACTGAAAAGGATAGATTAGTAGTGCTTTTCATTTCATTTATATTGGTGATCGTTTTTTGGGGGGCATTTGAACAGGCCGGTGGGTTAATGAATATTTATGCTTCGGAAAAAACCAATAGGTTACTATCTTTTTCTTTGCCGTTCATTGGTAATGAAGTACCCGCTTCTTGGTTTCAGTCATTGAATGCCATGTTCATCATATTTCTTGGAACTTCAGTTGCCGGGTATTGGGCCAAACGTAAACTAAAGGGAAAATTATCAACGGGTTTGTTTAAGATGATCTTGGGTCTCATTATTATGGGAATTGGTTTCTTCTTTATGTCAGCGGCAGCCGGAGAATATAATAGTGATGGCTCTTCTGCAATGTACTGGTTGGTGTTAGCCTATTTATTCCATACGGTGGGGGAGTTATGTATTTCTCCAGTTGCGTTATCTTATATTACAAAACTTGCACCACTTAAATATGCTTCTTTGATGATGGGCATCTATTTTGCCATGACTGGTTTAGGTAATAAGGTAGCTGGATTGTTGGGCGAATCGGCTTCGAATTTTGGGGAATTTGCAGTATTTACTGGAATAGCTCTTTTTTGTATTGTTTTTGGGGCCTTGGTGATGTTGCTCAGAAAAAAATTAGAGGCCCTAACCCATGGTGCTGAAGATGATGAACATGAAATGACCGCAGAAGAAATAGCCTAGAACTACGATTTGGGTTTAATCTATCTTGAATATATAAGCTCCTTTTTCACCAGTATAGTGAAAAGGGAGTTTTTTATTAGAACAAGTCTTTTTCCAGCGATTAACATAACTGTAATAATTGCTGCCATCTGCAAGTATTTGTTTGGGTTGTAAGTGGGTTATGAGTCGTTCAAGATTTATTTTTGGGGATTGTATTAAAACTAGGTAATCAACATTTTTTGAGTTGAAGTCATAGACGCCAGCGCTATCGATTAGCACTATATTTTGATCATTGAATTTGTAGGAGTTACTAAGGTGTTCATAGTTCAATTTTTCTATCCTTTCCTGTATTTGAAATGAGGTTGCAAAGTTTTTCGTTGCGCTACTGTCAGTTGTAAAAACGATGAGTTGCTTGCCTTTTTGATGTGCCAGAGTAGAATGCTTGGTTTGATGTGCTAAAATCAATTGTTCATTTTGATTGGTATTGTAGAGGTTATATTGTGACCAAAGTTGCAACCCAATGAAACAGATTAGGAACGTTACTGTCCTTTTGAAAGTGTTCTTGGTTACTATCAAAATCATTGAAATCAACAAACAATAGGTTATTACCAACTGAATAGAATCAAAAGGTATATTCCTAAATATGAATGCTTCTTGTTGTGCAACCCATTTAATTATCGCGTTCATAAAGCCAATCGAAACATCATAGAACTCAATTAGAAATTTTGGTGCTATATGCAATACTATTAATGTGATAATGATAAGGCCCAAACCCAATATCAAACCTAGAAAGGGAACAATTAGCAGATTAGATAGAAAGAAGAGGCCAGGAAATTGATGAAAATAATATAGACTTATAGGTAGTACGCCAACCTGTGCTGCAATACTCACTGAGAGCAATTGCCAAACTTGTCTTATCAACCAATTTTTAGGATACCAGAATTTTTGTAATATAGGGTAGACCCAAACAATGGCAAATACCGCAGCATAACTCATTTGGAACCCAACATTGAACAAAAGCATGGGATCAAAGACCAAAAGGATAAAGAACATTGATAATGCCAATATATTAAAGGTATTGCTTGGTCTATTTAGATACATGGCATAGGCTACAAAGGAGAACATGGTCACGGCCCGTATTACTGAGGCCGTTAATCCGGCCAAAAATGCAAAACCCCAAAGCAGCATAACTATTAGCACAAGCTTTAAGGTTTTACCCTTTGGTAAAAGTTCCATGGGCCGTAACATAAATTCTAGAAATAGCAAAAGAATACCAATATGCAATCCTGATACAGCCAAGATATGCACTGCTCCAGCATTCTTGTAATCGGTATAAGTTTCTGTTGAAATAGTATCACGCTGTCCTAACAATAAGGCTTGGATTATTCCTAATTCGGCATTACCGAAGTTAGCTTGTTCAAGGTTGGAGATGATGGTCTGGCGCAATGATGCAGCATAACCCTTAATTGTACTAGAAGAATGTTCAAGCACCATATGGTTATTTATATTCAATTTTAGTTGATCGTAAATCCCTTGTTTATTCAAATAGCTTTTGTAATTGAATTGATATGGATTCAAAGGGGATTTAATTTCATCAATGGGAGCAAACGCCATAAGTTCATCATCAACCCGTAATTTTTGTAAGGGCGAATCGATTACCTGATTGAGAACTATTTTCCCTGATGCTTTAAAAGAATTGTATTCCACTACCTCAGCAAAATAACGTTGTGAAAAGGGGCTAGGTTTTAAAACTTCAGTGACTTTTAATTTCCAACTTTCTTGTTGGGTCGGTAAAATATTTGAATAATGGTCATTGGCATTTTTTGGTTGCGACATGGTCACAATGAGGACACCTAGCAATAAAGTAGTGAAGGCGGCAATTATTCCAAAAGACATGCCGATTGCTTTTTTTTCTTTAACCAGAATAAAGCCTAGGATAGTTAGAAAAACCAGAGTTAGCAACAAGGAAAATTTTATTCCTATATCAGAATAATATCCAATTAAAATGCCCAGGACCAGTAAAACTGTCAATTTTATCGGAATGAATTTCAGCAAATTCATTTAAAGAATCCTTGTCGCTTTTACAAAAGCATAATTCCAATAGCCTTCCCGTAACGATGAAACGATAACCCCTCTAGAAGTAGATGCGTGAATAAATTTAACCTCATCATTTTTGACAGCAACAACCAAACCCACGTGGTTTATTTTTTTACCTTTTCGAGTTGTTTTGAAGAACAATAAATCGCCTTTTTCTATCTGATTAACCCGAATGCGTTTACCTTCATTTGCCATTTGATTGGAAACTCGAGGGATGGCAACATTGTGTTCTTTGAAAGAAACATATAATAGCCCTGAACAATCCATTCCCTTGCTTGTAGTGCCCCCGAATTTATATCGAACGCCAGAATAGGTAAGGGCCGTATTAATGATGTCATTTGCTTTGGAAGAGGGTGAAGTGGATATTGGTACTTCCATGACTACACTGTCAACAGCAGTTCCTTTATTTTCTGAGGAAGCCTCAACCGTAATTTTACGCTCCTTGCTGTACGTGGTTTTCTTTTTAACAACACAGCTGCCAAAAAAAAGTAATACGAATAAAGATGGGAGTATTCTTTTCATCCAAAGAATGTTAGTTGTCTTTGGATATCAAATTTAAGCATTTTCTACAATTAGTGCGGCTGCCTTCTCGCTTGCACCTTTTCCCCCTAATATTTTTTCAAGAAGATCATATGCTTTCAATTGATTTTCGCGACCCTCACCACTGAGTATTTTGGTAAGTTCCTTTCTTAGGTTTTTCGTGTTGAGGTCATCTTGAATAAGTTCTTTTACAACCTCTTTGTTCATAATCAAATTCACCAATGATATAAACTTCAAGGTTATAATGCGTTTAGCTATTTGATAGGACAACCAATTGGCCTTATAGCAAACAACTTGGGGCACCTTAAACAATGCTGTTTCTAAAGTTGCGGTGCCGCTGGTCACCAATGCAGCATGCGAAATATTCAATAAATCATATGTTTTATTCGCCACAAAACGAATATTGGAATCTTTTAAAAATGGATTATAAAAGTCCACGTCCAAACTTGGCGCACCACCAATGACAAAATTGTAGTTGGGAAAATCATTAGTGATTGAAAGCATTAATTGAAGCATTTTATGTACTTCCTGTTTGCGACTACCAGGCAGCAAAGTGATAATTGGTTTGTCATTATCCAGGTAATTTTCCATCCTAAAGGTATTTTCATCAACCTGATCACGATTTGATATTGCATCAATCAAAGGATGGCCTACAAAATGAACCGGGAAGTTATGTTTCTTCCCATAGAACTCTTTTTCAAAGGGAAGTATAACATACATGGCATCGATATCCCTTTTTATATTTTTGATTCTGCCCTCTCGCGAAGCCCAAATTTGAGGTGATATATAATAATTAGTTCTATAGTTTTGCTGTTTGGCCCATTTTGCAATCCGTAAATTGAATCCTGAATAATCTATAAAAATGATTACATCTGGGTCATTTGTTGCAATATCATCTTTACAGAATTTAATGTTCTTGAAAATAGCACTGAGGTTCATGACGACCTCGATGAAGCCCATAAAGGCCATTTCTTTATAGTGTTTAACTAAGGTGCCACCAGCGGCCTGCATTAAATCACCACCCCAGCATCTAATCTCAGCATTTGCGTCCTTATTCTTCAAGGCCTTTATTAGATTTGATCCATGCAAATCCCCAGATGCTTCCCCAGCGATGATATAGTATTTCATTTTAGAAGACTTTGTAATAAAGAATCAATAATGCTGTAATTATGGTTGCGATTAATACACCTTTTGCCCGTTGATCCCTTCGTAGTTTTAAAAATCCAAAAAAGGCCACTAAATTCAGAATCGCCCCTAGCGCAAGTAGACTCCCAACATGACCTTGTTGTATAGCAGCTTCGAATGTTTCAACGATTCCAAAATCGGAAAACAATAGAATATAAATCAAGGTTCCAATTGTATTTGCAATAATACCCACAATAAAACCGATGATAAGTTCTTTTTTAGTGTTCATGTAAATTCCAATTATTTATATTTTGTATGGCATGGTGTGCAGTAAGGTCGAATTGGGTTGGTACTAAAGAGATAAAACCATTCGAAAGTGCCCATATATCGGTATCTTCCCCTTTATCCAACAGCTCAAATTCACCTGTTAGCCAATAGTAGTCCTTACCCATCGGATTTGTACGTTTATCAAATTTCTCTTTCCAATTAGCACGCGCTTGTCTACATATTTTTATCCCCTTTGGCAAATTATCCACCATTTTAGGAATGTTGACGTTGAGTACGACGCCTTTCGGCATTACATTTTTTAGAGCTTCCTGGACTATACTTTTTACTGCGTTTCCAGATGTTTCAAAATCTGCATCCCATTTATAGTCGCATAGTGAAAAACCAATGGCGGGAATACCTTCAATACCCGCTTCTATTGCAGCACTCATCGTTCCAGAGTAAATTACATTTATCGATGCATTTGATCCATGGTTAATACCGCTGACACAGATATCAGGTTTGCGATCCAACAATTCCTGTAAGGCCAGTTTAACACAATCAGCAGGGGTACCGCTACAGCTGTATTCAGCAATTGCCCCATCTTTTATGTTGACATCGATTTTAGAAGAATATAGCGTGCTATCCAAGGTAATAGCATGTCCCATCCCTGATTGGGGACTGTCAGGTGCAACCACAATAACATCCCCGATTTCAGCCATAAAACGAATTAATGCCCGCAGTCCTGGAGCGTTAATTCCGTCATCATTTGTTACTAAAATAAGGGGTTTTTCCATTTTGTATACTTTCTTGGGTAAAAATACGTTTAAAAAAAGATATGTTCCCAAAGCGTGTTTAACAAAAATTTAATGCCTGAGGGTGAAGTACTGGCACGGTTTTTTCAGTATATTAGAGAACTTGTTAAGTTCGCCAAACATTATGTGGAATCTTACACTTAGCAGAAAGTAAAGGTTATTTATTAATAACAACGGATATTTTATGAAAAGGAATCTAGCCTACGGCCTAATTGC
>JBATIW010000179.1:0-15771 GCA_049668005.1 Maribacter sp. | reverse complement strand
ATGATAAGTTAAAAGTAATCAGCTTTTTTGCCAAAAAGGCCCGTGGTTCAATGGTTAGGTATATTTTGGATTCCAATGCGAAAACCTTGGAAGATATACAAGGTTTTAATTTGGATGATTATATTTTCAGTAAAGAACATACGCTAAAAGCGAATCAACCAGTATTTATTAGATAGAATATTTCTTCAAGCTTATCGTTCTTATCATAACACATCTAATTAAAACCGAGTGATATGAAACAGTTTTTGATATTGGCCATAAGCATTTTATTAGTCAACATAAGTTGTACTGATCAGAATGATGAATTAAACGGAATTCAGATTCGGGTAAGGAATGTTAGTGCAATAAATTTTGACACTATCCAAGTTGGTGGGGATGAAATGGTTCATACCAATATTCCCCCAGACGAATATTCCGGCTATTTAATCTATGAAAGCGCATATAGTTATGCTTATATCAATATAACATCAGCAGAAGAAACATACATCTTACAACCTATCGATTTTGTTGGCGAAAGCGCATTGCCATTAGGATTTTACACCTATGAAATAGGATTGGATGCCGAGGGTAATGTAAGCTTGAATTTTGTGATTGATTGATTTACTTAGCTTTTTTTGCAACCTTTTTTACAACTTTTTTAGTTGCCTTTTTCTTTGGTTTTACTTCGATTTTAGCAGCTTTTTTAGGTCTTCTAACTCCATAGGATTTATTTGTAATTTTACCTCGTCTAGTTTTAATGTCGCCTTTTCCCATATTGTAATTATTTGATTTTCATAAAATTACTGATTTTTTAATGAGAATTATTCAATTTAAGTATAGGATTATGCAAAACTGTATATTTGGTTTTATAATTTCCATATCCCGAATCGGTTAATCTCACAACATACGACTTGTTTTTTCATAAGCACCCATACGAACCCTTTCTTTTTAACGAAGCTACAAAATTGATTGTGGGTACCTTACCACCGCCACGATTTACCACAGGGGAATTAAAAGTAGGGGATGTGAATTTTTGCTATGGAAGTAGGGATGGCCAATTGTGGCCCATTCTAGATCGAAGTTTCGGATTGAACTTGAAGTTCGAAACTACTACAGAAGCTATTGAACAAAGAAAACAATTCCTAATAGAGCGTAAGATCGGTATTTGTGATATCGTGCAAAGCGCTGAACGCTCAAAGATTGATGCATCAGATCTTGGGATGCAGAACATAAAACTAAGAAACCTGATTTTCTATTTGCAAGAATACCCAAATGTTGAAACTTTATTGTTCACGGGCGGAAATAGTAAAAACGGGCCTGAATATTTTTTTCGTCAACTTCTAAAACAAAATCATATTAATTTGGAAGTGATTAATGATCAAGTACATAGAATACATCAATTTATTCTTCCTTCTGAAAAAAAATCACAAAGAACCATTAAAACCGTTTCGCTCACTGCGCCATCAGGGGCAGCCAATAGGGCGGTTGGGAGTCTTTCGGCCTATAAGCATATGAAAGCGGAAAATCCTTCTTTCAATACGATGGATTTTAGAGTGCTACAATATGCTCCCTTCTTCTAAATTTATTTTCTGTTTTTTTGACCAATTTATAAATCCAAATTCTGTTGGTTTTGTAGCAACGGTACCGTATTTTGTTAATTGATATTATTTATAAATATTGGTTCATTGAGAATACCGATATTTGCCGGTTCAATTGGGTAAGTAAATCCGTATTCACCATTATGGCAGAATACATTTGACAAAGTCTATGCATCAAACAGAAAGATTAGAAGAATTTAAAAAATCAGTCCAAAATAAATTTAACGTTTACAACAGCCTATTTCTAAATTTACCTTATAGGAATATTGAGAATGTTGGGATGGTCGTCCCGCTTTTGTTGCATCAATCTTCAAAAGGCCTCAAAGCAGGTTTGAATCCGCAGGATATCTTGGAATCTTTCTTCCAGAATTATGTGAATATAGAATCTGAAAAAGATAGGATAGATTTCATGTTTCGGATTATTCAATATGTGGAAAGGCAGGTGGTTTTGTATGATAGCGTTGAAGATGCCGCATTCCCAAAACTTCAGGAGCATAGCGATTCACTTTCTGTAAAGGACTATTTTCAGTTGGTCAATAGGACCAAAAGTTGGGATAAAGTGGCCGAAAAATTATCAACCTTTAGTGCAAGAATTGTATTGACTGCGCATCCTACACAATTCTATACCCCAGCCGTTTTGGATATTATGAATGATTTAAGATCGCTTATTGTCGACAATAAAATAGATGAAATAGATATTACGCTGCAACAGCTGGGGCTTACCTCTTTGATCAATAGCCAAAAGCCCTCTCCTTTGGATGAAGCCAAGAATATTATTTATATTCTTAGGAATGTCTATTATGATGCCATGGGCGATTTATATGCTTACCTAAAAGAGAATATTGACGATGAGGATTTTGAGAACCATAATATTATGAAACTCGGGTTTTGGCCTGGTGGTGATAGGGATGGTAACCCATTTGTGACAGCGGCAATTACCAAAAATGTTGCCGATGAGCTTAGGGTCAATCTAATGAAATGTTATTATAGTGACCTTAAATTTCTACAACAAAAACTAACATTCAAGAAACTACAAGTTCATATAAAATCGTTAAGGAGCAACCTTTATGCAGCGATGTTCGATCCAAATAAAAGCATTGGTTACCAAGATATCCTTGACCCTTTAATGACGATTCGGGATTTGTTGATTGATGATTATCACGCACTTTATCTACACGAATTGGATCATTTTATCGATAAGGTAAAAATATTCAAAACACACTTTGCAACCCTGGATATTAGACAAGACCATAGTAAGCATGTTATTATTGTTGAAACCATACTCAAAAAAAATGGCTTTATTAAAGAAAGTCTATCGGAATTAAGTGAATCGGAATTGGTGAAATTACTTGTTCAGCAAAAAATAAAAATAGATTCCGATGAATATGATGATATCGTAAAAGATACGATTCTGAACATTTCCCAGTTAAAGGAAATACAGGCAAAGAACGGTGAGGAAGGTTGTAATAGATATATCATCAGTAATTCTGAAGACATATTCTCTGTGCTTTATGTCTATGGGTTGTTTAGATGGTGCGGTTGGAAAGACACTGAAATTACTTTTGATATTATTCCGCTTTTTGAGACCATGAATGGCATGGATAATGCCGAGGCAATAATGCAGTTTTTATTCGATATACCAGAATACCGTAAGCATTTAGAACAGCGAAAAGACCAACAGACGATGATGCTTGGTTTTTCTGACGGCACAAAGGACGGAGGTTATTTAAAGGCGAATTGGTCAATTTTGAAAACCAAAGAACAATTATCCAAGATCTGTAAAAAGAATCATATAAAAGCCATGTTTTTCGATGGAAGAGGTGGCCCACCAGCACGTGGAGGGGGTAAAACCCACCGCTTTTATGCAGCCCAAACCAAAGATATTGCGAACAACGAAATTCAACTCACGATTCAAGGACAGACCATTACAAGTACTTATGGTACCAAGGAGCAATTTATGCATAATAGTGAGCAATTGTTAACTGCGGGCTTGTCGAATAATCTGTTTGGCAAAGAGAATGTGATTTCCAAAGAACACCGAAAGTTGTTAGAGGAATTGTCAGAACTGAGTTTTGTAAAATATGATGCCTTAAAGAATCATGAAATGTTCATCCCATATTTGGAAAATAGGAGTACGCTAAAGTATTACGATAAGGCTAATATAGGAAGTAGACCAGGTAAACGAGGAAATAAAAAACAGTTGGAATTGACCGATCTAAGGGCCATCTCCTTTGTTGGTTCTTGGAGTCAATTAAAACAAAATGTACCAGGCTATTTTGGGATTGGCACGGCAATAAAAACCATTAGGGAAACGGGTCGACTACGGGAATTGAAGAAAATGTATGCGGAAGTACCATTTTTCAAAACCTTGATGCTCAATAGTATGATGTCTCTTACTAAATGTTACTTTGAATTAACAAGCTATATGAAAGAAGATCCGAAATATGGTGACTTCTGGAATATTCTGCATGAAGAATACCAACTTTCCAAAGAAATGTTGTTATTGGTATCTGACGCTAACATCCTCATGGAAAATGAGGCCATTTCAAGGGAATCTATTGAGATTCGGGAGAATATTGTCTTACCATTGTTGGTGATTCAGCAATATGCACTACAGCGAATAGGACAGGGGACAGAATACAAGGAATTATACGAGAAAATTGTAACTCGTTCGCTTTACGGAAATATCAATGCCAGCAGAAATTCGGCCTAAGAAGCATTGGGATCATATAAAGGGATGGTTAGCATAGGTTTTCAAAAAATGAAAGTGTCCATCTTTTTGGCTTAAAACTTGTTTGACTCTTCAGATAATTCTTCGCGCGGAAGTAAGAGATTTCTTAAAGTGAGTATTTTTTTACTTTTGATCAACCTAAAGGAACAAAATGCTTTATCGTCTAACTTATCGTTCAATAGCAATTCCGGAAATAACGGTAGGACAAATTGAAGAGATTCTTAAAACCGCTAGAAATTTTAATTCAAAAAATCATATTTCCGGATGTCTCGTATTTAATAAAGGTTATTTTATTCAGTTGCTTGAAGGAAGTAAGGATACCATAATGGAACTAATGGATAGTATTGAAAGGGATAAAAGACATACTTACATTGAAATTCTTAGTGAAGGTGAAACGGAGCAAAGAGTTTTTGATACTTGGGATATGGCCTATCTAAAACCATCTGAAAAGATGCAAAGTGATAGAGCAATAGAAATTAAGAATAGGTTGTTGGAACTTACAGACACAACGGTTAAACCAGATTTTACATTTAAAGTTTTTTGGTACAACGTGAACGGGTTATTGAAAGAAACAGGGTTTTATACAGTTTAAGCCTAAAACTGGCCAAGACAACTTATTTGAAGTACTTTTCAAAATTATGATTTAATCAATTTTGAGTAAATCCAGAATGTTTTCTGGTGGGTTGGTTTCTATTGTACGCCATTCTTCTTCAGAAATAGATGAGAGATATTTCATAAGTGGATCCGTTATAGGAATTGTGTTATATCTCTTCGCGATATCAATTATTTGGTTGATTTGATTTAAATAAGTTTCAGTGATATTGTCACCGCTCTGTGTTGAGGCGGCTTCAGAATCCAAATAGGCAATACCTTTTTTTATCAAAGGTATTTTCATTGAAATACATGCTTGAAGTAGCTCAATCTGATAAGGAAAAGTATAAATCTTAATAGCTGGTAAAATCGTTTCCAAAGCTCTGCTTTCAAATGCCTTGAAAGCTCTATTTGTGTCGGTGATTTTCTCAGCAAGTTGAGGTAGAAAGTGTTGCCAAATCCGAATGAACAGATTACCCCGAAGGTCTCGGCTTCCCCCAATAAGTGAAACAGAATCTTCTTCTCGTCTTGATCCAGCTACAGCCTTTGTTTTCCCATTTACGATATCTTCTACCAACAATCCCAATTGCATTGGGTGAATTGACAAATCCGCATCATTGTCAACAATTATGTGAATTCCTTGGGCAGGCGTTTCCAAGGCTTTACGCATTCCGAATAGGGCAGCACCACCTTTTACACTTCGATTGCTGCCGTTTTTATGAGTGATGCCTACAGGAAGGTCAATATCATTTTCATCAATCGCATTTGCAAGAAAAAAAACTTTATGGGGACAATCCGGATATTCGGCGAATACATTTTCAGCCATATTTCCTGACCCATCGGGGCATCCATCGTCGACAACAAAAACCCGACCCTTGAAAAGAGGATTAATACTCGTGAAATATTGGAGAGTGGTAATTTTTGTTCGTAATGAGTTCTCACCATGAGGATGTTGTTCTCTCCTCTGCATTCGCCCCGTTTCCTTATAAACAGGATTAATGAGTGTTAGAGTAACGTTCTCTTTAAGATTTAAGATAACCCTCTCAGATTCCAAGAATTTCAACATAGTGCGAAATGCTAATGCTTCATTGCCAAAACGTTGGGCTTTAATATCAAGCTCTTTAATACTTTCAGTTTGTTTGGCAACCCATTCTTTTACAGCATTAAAGTAAACATGGGCAATTTCAGTATTCGCATCGTATGCTTCTTCAATGATGGGGCCTTGTTTTATTATCGATTTCATATCATTAAAAATTGAATATTTTTCTCTTTTTGGAATTCATTTAAGAATGGAGTCTTAATTGCCCGGATTCCGACTGATAAAAATTCAAATAATTAAAATCTCATTCACTTATACCAGTACTCAAAATCCCATAAAACGTTTTGATTCCGTAGGCGATTTGACCAATTTTCAGATTCTCATTGGGGCTATGCTGATTGTTGTCAGGATTAACCATGGGAACAATAAAGGCCGGAATTTTTAATTCGTTAATGAACGGGGCAATTGGGACTGTTCCCCCCATAATCCGAATTTGAACCACATCTTCACCAAATTTGTTTTTTAAGGTTTTGACCAAAAACTCCCCATAGGGATCATTCAAAGCTGTTCTAAAGGCATTGGTTACAGTTCCTTCTGTTATGGTAATGATTTTATCATGGGCCATTCGTTCGTCTTTGCTAGGCGCTTTATCCGTAACGAAGTATCCTTGGTTCCTAATATGGGATTTTACCAAACCTTTTAATCTATTGCCATCTGATTCCGGGACCAAACGAATATCAATTTCTGCCGTGGCACTTTCAGGAACGATGGTTCTTGCTTTTTCGCCAATCCAACCAGAACCTAAGCCCCTAATATTCAGTGATGGATATTGTAGCGCCTCCTGATAAAAACTACCTACTGTCTCAGGTGTTTTAATGGCCAAATTTGTATTTATGGTTTCTGCATCATCAGGCACACTTTTTAAAATTTCCATAGTGACTTCATCAATCGATATTCCATCATAATAACCATCAATCAATACTTTTCCATTATTATCTTTCATACTTGCCAGCAATTGCGCCAATTGAAAGCCTGGATTGGGCGCATAGTTGCCATAATGACCACTGTGCTGAGGTTTTATAGGACCATAGGTGGTCAATGTGAGTGTCGTAATGCCCCGACAGCCGTAAACGACGGTTGGACTGTCAGAAACATGAAAAGGACCATCATTTATAACCAAGAAATCAGCTTTAAATACATCGCGATATTCTTTTACTGCCTTGGGAAGTGGCTTACTACTTTTTTCCTCTTCACTATCCAATATCACTTTTACGTTAAAAGGAATGGTGACATTGTTTTTTTTCAATAGGTCAATGGTATTCAATAACATTACAATTGGACCCTTATCATCGGAGGTTGATCTACCAAATAATCGCCAATCATAGTTGAGGTTATTCACTAAACTATCAAACGCTTGGGTTTTCCAGTTATCACCTTCTTTTGATTTTAATACTACTTCATACGGATTGGGTTGGTCCCATTTGGATGGGTCAACAGATTGACCATCCAAATGCATGTAAAAAAGAATGGTAGGCTTGTTGTCCTCCATAGGTAAAGCTGCAAAAAACAAGGATTCACCTTCAGTCGGCAGTACCGAGCTATTAAATCCCCTCTCATTGAATTTTTTCGTTAACCATGTGAGATTTCTGTTGATATCTGCATGCTCCAAAGCATCATTGGGAATAGCGACAAATTCTCGAAGTTCATTGATGGAATGGCTAACTTGGGATTTTAACGCTGACTCTTCCTGGGCTATAATGTTCCCAGAAATAAATACAAATAATAAAGCAAACAATTTTCTCATTTAATAGTGTGGTTTGATAAAGATTTAAATGTAGACAATTCTATTTTTGGAACAAGTCAATTAGCTTAAAAATAATTAGGCGAATTAAAAGTATGAAGGGGAAACCATGAAATACAACATCAAACCAATCTTGAACTGCCATTCCATTTGCCCCACCCATGATCCATCTTAATTTACCCCAAATATGTGGTTCAGGGAAGAAGGGAGCCAAACCAAGGATTAAACAAAGTAAAATTACGAGTTTCCAGTTGTTGATAAAATCCATTTAATTAGCGAATAGTTTTTATAAAATCATGAATTGAATCCACACCATATTTTGTCAAATGCTTAATAAAAGCCGAACCTATAATGGCTCCTGCCGTGGATTGGGTAGCTTGTTGGAATGTTTCGGCATTGTTGATGCCAAAACCCACAATTTGGGGATTATTTAAGTTTAGGGCTGCAATACGTTCAAAGTAATTCTTCTGTGCTGACCCAAAACCTTTGGTAGCTCCTGTTGTACTTGCCGAACTCACCATATATATAAACCCATCTGATGCTTGGTCAATTTCCTTGATTCGAGCATCACTGGTTTGAGGCGTAATCAGAAAAACATTTGCCAAGCCATATTTTTTAAAAATGGCCTCATAGTCTTTTTGATAAACAGCTAAGGGCAAATCGGGAAGAATAAGCCCGTCTATACCAATTTCTTGACAACGTTTGCAAAAAGCTTCTACGCCATATTGAAACACAGGGTTAAAATATCCCATGATAATCAAAGGAATAGAGACCGATTTACGAATATCCTTTAATTGCTCAAACAATAATTCAGTATGCATCCCATTTTTAAGGGCTGTTGTGGAAGATGCTTGTATGGTTGGGCCATCTGCCAAAGGGTCGGAAAATGGCAATCCTATTTCTATTAAATCAACCCCATTTTTTTCCAATTCTTGAATGATTCCAACGGTATCATTTAAATCAGGGTAACCAGCTGTAAAATATATAGAAAGGATTTTCTTATCCTCTTTTAGTTTCTTATTTATTCTGTTCATAGCTTAAAATAATCTATATAAGTATCCAAATCCTTATCCCCACGCCCAGAAAGATTTATCACAACGATATCATCTGGCTTGAACTTTTTATGCTCAAAAATGGCAAATGCATGTCCCGTTTCTATTGCTGGAATAATACCTTCTAATTGTGAAAGTTCCAAGCCAGCCGTCATAGCTTCATCGTCTGTTGCAGAATAAAACTCTGCTCTTCCTGATTTGTGTAAATGCGAATGCATAGGGCCTACACCAGGGTAATCTAATCCTGCAGATATAGAATAAGGCTCTGTGATTTGCCCATCTGTAGTTTGCATGAGCATGGTTTTACAACCATGGATGATTCCTACTTTGCCTAAAGCTGATGTAGCTGCACTTTCGCCAGATTCCACTCCTTTTCCCGCCGCTTCAACAGCAATAATATTTACTGCTGGATTATCCAGAAAATGATAATACGTACCTGCCGCATTGCTGCCACCGCCAATACAAGCCACCACATAATCAGGATTTTCACGCCCTTCTTTTTCTTTTAGCTGCCATTTAATTTCTTTGGAAATTACGGATTGAAATCGAGACACCATATCAGGGTAGGGGTGTGGCCCAATGGCAGAACCAATTATATAATGTGTATTTACAGGATTGTTGATCCAATCTCGTATGGCTTCATTGGTTGCATCTTTCAAGGTTTTACTGCCTGACAGTGCGGGTCTCACTTCTGCGCCTAACATTTTCATTCTAGCAACGTTTGGTGCTTGACGTGCGATATCAATCTCACCCATATATACCACGCATTCAATGCCCATTAAGGCGCAAACCGTCGCGGTGGCGACGCCATGCTGTCCCGCACCAGTTTCTGCAATAACCCTATTTTTACCCAGCTTCTTTGCCATGAGAATTTGCCCAATGGTATTGTTCACCTTATGGGCTCCGGTATGGCATAAATCCTCTCTTTTGAGATATATTTTGGTATTATATTTTTTTGAAAGTCGTTCAGCGAAATATAGGGGTGTTGGCCGCCCTACATAATCCTTTAATAACTGGTCAAATTCTTCTTTGAATGAAGGTTCTTCCATGATTCGAATATAGTTCAGGCGTAATTCCTCGGTATTCGGATATAGCATTTCTGGAATGAATGCACCACCAAACTCCCCATAGTAGCCTCTTTCGTCTGCGTTATAACTCATTTTATGTTTTTTATAAAATCTTTTAATTTTCCTATATCCTTCAATCCAGGTTCTATCTCAAACTTACTGTTTACATCAATGGCATGACAATACTTGGATTCTTCTTGTCGCATGAATTCTTTTATGGAATCCATATCCTCCAAACCAATACCTCCGCTAAGAAAAAATGGTTTTTTTGAGGGATAATCCTTCAATACTTGCCAATTGAATTTAAAACCGTTTCCACCTGGTAATTTTCCTTTAGTATCGAATAAATAATAATCACAAACCGATTCGAATGCCTTGAGTTCTTCAAAATTGAATTTATCTTTTATCGAAAAGACCTTTATAATTTCAACCCCTTTCAATTCTTGTTTCAATGCCTTACAAAATTCCGGAAGCTCGTTGCCATGTAATTGAACGCCCAAAAGTTGGTGTGTTTTAACTTTTTCTATAATCACGGCTATTTGTTCATCAACAAAAACACCGATTTTTTTAATGCTATGCGGTAAAACCACTGGTTTCCCATTAAAATTTCTTTTTGATGGTTTCCAGAAAATAAAACCTAAGTAGTCTGGTTTTAATGCCCCTACTTCCACGGTATTTTGGTTCATGCCACATACCTTTATTTTAAGAGGTGCTCTTTTGGAATCATCCGTATTTTTATGGTAATAGCTCATTTTAATTGCATATGTTTTATATAAGGGCTTTTATGAATTCAATGGCACTTTTACCTGGATCCCCGGATTTCATAAAGTTCTCGCCAATCAGAAAACCTTGATAGCCGTAAGGTTTTAATTCTTTAATGGCATCGATGCTACTTATGCCGCTTTCTGATACTTTTACAAAATCATCCGGGATTATTTGGGATAGTGATTTACTGGTTTCCAAGCTTACTTCAAAAGTCTTCAAATTTCGATTATTAACACCCAACATATCCAAGCTAGGCATAATTGATTTTTGCAATTCCATTGTATTATGAACCTCTAGTAATACATCTAAATGTAAGCTTTTGGCCAATTCTGAAAAAATCTTGATTTCAGATTGGGTTAAAATGGCGGCAATTAATAATATGACGTCCGCTCCATTTGATTTGGCCTCAATAATCTGATATTCATCAATGATGAATTCTTTTCGTAACAAGGGCATATTGACCGATGCCCTTGCGAGAAGTAAATCGTCAAGTGAACCACCGAAGTATTTACCATCAGTTAAGACAGACATGCCACAAGCACCAGCGATTTCATAGCCTTTCGCAACTTCGTGCACATTCAAATCTTGATTAATGACCGCTTTTGATGGAGAACGACGTTTGTGTTCCGCAATAATTCCCGTGGCGCTATTTCTTAAGGCATTGGCCAAAGAAATAGTTTCCCTATTGAAAAGAGGGGTGTTCTCCAATTGTGAAATAGGGATTAATCCTTTTTTAAGATCAACTTCTTTTTTTTTGTCGGCAACGATTCGATCTAGAATATTCATTGTCAATTTAAATTATACACTAAGTGATTGCAGTTTATTCAAAGCTTTCAATCCCATTCCTGATAATAAGGACTCTTTTGCACTTTCAAATCCTTCTTTTGGACTCACGCCATTCACAGTCGCAATGGCGATTCCGGCATTGGCACAGACCACATTGTTTTGAGCTTCAGTACCTTTTCCTTCTAAAATATTCGTAAAAATCTTCGCTGAATCCTCTATGGTTTCCCCACCGATGATTTGGATTTGTTTTATACGGGATACTCCAAAATCCTCTGGATTCAAAATGCCCTCGGAATTGTTGGAAATTGTTTTTGTAGCACCGGTCAAGGAAATCTCATCATAGCCATCCAAGGCATGTAGAACTGTAAACTTCTTATCGGTATTTTGATAGAGATAACCATATATTCGCGCCAATTCCAAATTAAATACCCCTACGATCTGGTTTTTCGGAAACGCTGGGTTGACCATAGGTCCCAACATATTGAAAAAGGTTTTTACAGCAAGTTCTTTTCGTATAGGCGCTACATTTTTCATAGCTGGGTGAAATAGTGGCGCATGCAAAACGCATATACCCGCTTCATCAATTGACTTTTTAAGAAAATCAGCTTCGTTACTGAATTTTATGCCTAAAAACTCCATCACGTTGCTACTACCACACTTAGAGGAAACCCCGTAATTACCATGCTTAGTAACTTTTACGCCAGCTCCTGCTGTAATGAATGAGGCTAATGTTGAAATATTGAAAGTGTCCTTACCATCTCCACCCGTACCACATAAATCTATAGGGTTGTATTCTGATAAATCAATGGCCAAACATAGTTCCAATAGTGCATTTCGAAACCCCTCAAGCTCTTCAATGGTAATACTTCTCATCATGTAAACGGTGAGAAAAGCAGCAATTTGGCTTGTATTATATTCTCCTTTCGCGATATTTACCAAAACCTGTTTGGCATCTTCCTTTGTTAAGATGTCGTGGTTAATGAGTCTGTTTAGAATTTCTTTCATGTATGCTGATTTATTCCAGTAGATAAGTTTAGCTTAGCCTATCAACCAATTTTTCAATATTTGTTTTCCCTGTGGTGTCAAAACAGATTCAGGATGAAATTGTACGGCACATACATCATAATCCCTATGTCTTAAGGACATGATCTGTCCGTTTTCATCAACAGAAGTTACTTCCAAAACCTCGGGCATATTCGGGTTTACAACCCAAGAGTGATAACGCCCAACCTCAATTTCCTTAGACATACCATCGAACAGAATATCATCTTTTATTACCTTGATTTTGGTGGCTATTCCGTGATAGACTTCATCCAAATTAACCAATGTACCGCCAAATACCTCTGCAATAGCTTGCTGCCCAAGACAAACACCAAAAATACTCTTGGTAGGAGCATATTCAGCTATTATTTCTTTAAGTAGCCCTGCCTCATCAGGAATGCCCGGACCAGGGGAAAGCACAATCCTATCAAAAGCATCAACCTCCTCTAATGTTAGTTGGTCGTTTCTTTTTACAACCACTTCATAATCCAAATCCTCCAAATAATGGACTAGATTATACGTAAAGCTATCATAGTTGTCAATCACCAATATTTTTTTCATAATCATCTTGATTTAGGAAATTTTAGATGGTCTCCGCAATTTCCAAGGCCTTGGTCAATGCACCTAGTTTGTTATATGTTTCCTGTAATTCATTTTCTGGATTTGAGGCTGCTACCATACCCGCACCGGCTTGGTAATGTAATTGATGATTTTTGCTTAAAAAAGTTCGAATCATAATGGCATGATTAAAGTTTCCGTTAAAATCCATAAAACCAATAGCACCACCGTAATACGCCCTATTTGTTTTTTCATATTTTTCTATGAGTTGCATAGCCCTATGCTTGGGAGCTCCGCTCAAAGTCCCCGCTGGAAAAGTATCAGCCACTACTTTCATGGTAGTTATATCCTTCTTCTTTTGCCCAGTTACCTTGGAGACTAAATGTATTACATGTGAAAAGAACTGCACCTCTCTGTAATTCTCAACACTTACCATATTGCCGTTTCTGCTAAGATCATTTCTGGCGAGATCAACCAACATGACGTGCTCGCTATTTTCCTTATCATCTTCGGTCAATTTTTTAGCTAATTCGGCATCTTTCTCATCATTACCGGTCCTTTTAAATGTACCTGCTATTGGATGTATCTCAGCTCTTCCATCACTGACTATCAATTGAGCCTCGGGCGAACTACCAAAGATTTTAAAATCCCCATAATCAAAATAGAACAAATAGGGTGAGGGATTTACGGAACGAAGTGCTCTATATACATTGAATTCGTCCCCTTTGAACCCTTGGGAAAACCTTCGGGATAATACCAATTGAAAAACATCACCACGTTGACAGTGCTTTTTAGCTAATACCACTTGTTCTTTATACTCTTCATCTTTAAGATTTGATGAGGGTTCTCCTTCTTTATTGAAGTTGTATGAAGCAAAATTCTTTACATTAAGTATGTGTTCAATCTCAGCAATATTACTTTCAGATTCATAACAATGAGCAAAAATGTAAGCCTCATTCTTAAAATGGTTTATGGCAATTATGTTTTGATATACTGCATAATAAATATCAGGAATGTTTAATTTGTCGTCTTTTTTACCAATTTGGACATCTTCAAAATACTTAACTGCATCATAGGCCATATATCCAAATAACCCATTGTTTATAAACTTGAATGAATTTTTATCTGCTTTAAAGTTTTGACTAAAATCATGGACAGTTTTTACCACATCAGTATCAGTGGTAATTTCCTTGGTGATTATATTACCATCCGGATAGTGCTCTAGAATAGTTTCATCCTCAATCTTAATTGATGCAATAGGATTACAACAGATATAGGAAAAGCTATTGTCATTGGCGTGATAGTCACTACTTTCCAAAAGAATGCTGTTCGGGAATCTATCACGTATTTTTAAATATACACTCACAGGAGTAATGGTATCTGCGAGTATTTTTTTATGATATGATTTAAATTGATAATCCATGGTTAAAATATATAATTAAAAAAGGCTTGTCGTGATAGACAAGCCTTTTATATAGTTTTACTACAATGGTGCTTAGCTCACGACGTTTTACGTAAGTTATTCCACCACCATGTATTTGTTCCTAAATTTTTCATTGCCTCAAATATAGAAATGATTTTTAAAACAACAAATACGTTTTTTGAAAAAAATAAACACCAAAGGCCCTAATGTGCCTATGGTGTTTAACTTGTGAGGTCAAGTTTATTAAAATACCAAGTCTACAACTAAGTCAAATTCGTCATAGATAGTCTTGTCACCTAGATCATCGAAAAAGCTACCGGAACCGTAGCGCACATCGTATTCGGCCCTATCCACTTTTAATGTAGCAGTCGCTTTACTGCCATACACAGATACATCAAAGGATATGGCTTTAGTGATACCTTTTATAGTCAAATCACCTTTTACTTCATAGGAATTTTTCCCGGATGCTTGAACATTGGTGAAAATCAATTTTGCATACTGGTGCGTTGCAACCCCAAAGAAATCATCTGATTTCAAATGTCCTTCCAATTTACCTTTATATTCCCCTTCTAAATCGGTGCTTACCAAGGTAGTCATATCTACCGTGAAATCACCTCCAGTAAGTTTACCTTCGTCAAACATTAATGCACCTTCTGTTAAGTTAACAGTACCGGTATGCGATCCAGTCACCTTGTAAGCTTTCCAGGTTACTGCACTTTCTTCGGTTTTTACTTCTTTTTTTTCGCCATCCAAGGGCTCAGTAGCTGTTGCGGTAAATCCTAAAATTATAGCTAATGCGAGTACTAAAAAATTCTTTTTCATGTTTTAAATTGTTATTTGTTAATGTTAAAAATTAAAATTTATTCAATAAAAAGTTCAATTGCTCCAATTCACTATTTGAGAATTGATGTAATAATTCAGATTCGGTTTGGGACATGGCCTTATCCATTTCAATTAATTTATCCGTGCCCTTTTCGGTGATATTGATTTCCACTTTTCTTCGGTTCGAGGGACAGGTTATCCTATCTACAAATCCCTTTGAAATTAGTTTATCTACCAAACGAGTCGTGTTACTCATCTTAGTCACCATTCTTTCATTCAGGGTTGAAAGATTAGCCGGTTTCCCTTTCTGACCTCTTAGAATTCGTAGTACATTGAATTGTTGTATTGAAATATCAAAAGGTTTCAATGCCTGTGCAATGTGTTCATTAATAGTATTGTTAACCAACATCATGTGAATAATCGTTCTTCGCTCCCTGGGAATTTGCTCTTTGGTCTTAATACGCTCCTCTACATTCATGTACTTACAATAATTGTATATACAAATGTATGTATTAAAA
>JBATIW010000178.1:0-6466 GCA_049668005.1 Maribacter sp. | reverse complement strand
GGCCAGATTAACATTCTTGTGCTTTCTTAATTCGAATAAGGTATTCGAATAATCCTCAAAATGAGATGATTCCGTTGGGTTTATGATATTGGTATTTTTCAAATCCAAATCAAGATCCATCTGGGATAGCTTGGCTTCAATCTGTTTTGGATCCCCTAATAGCGTGATTTTAACAGCATTGGAATCAATCAATAGTTTTGTGGCTTTTAGAATTCGCTCATCAATTCCTTCAGCAAGCACAATATGCTTGATATCTGATTTTGCCCTTCGCAAAAGGTTATACTGAAACATTCGTGGGGTTATGCCCTTCGCTTCAAATGTTATCAATTTTTCAGCAAGTTCATCCTCAGGTACGAATTTTTCGAAATCCTGAATCGATACTGTTATTTTCTGGATATTTTCAGCATAAATCCTTGGTCGTATTCCCCCGATTCTATTCGTAATGGAAAAAGTGGCCTCTTTTACTGAAATAATGGGCACTACATCTGAAAGTCCTTCTATTAGCTTTATTATAGATGCCTCCGGCACTAATTCACCAGTCAGAATCATTCCAGAAACTGTTGGGTAATTAGCCGACAAGTTCGCTTGAAGGGCACCCAAAATTATATCTGCCCTATCGCCAGGTGTAATTACGAGGCCATCTTTTTTCATGTGGGTCAGATAATTCCTAAGCTGCATGGCCCCTACCCCAAAATGGCCAGCTTGATTATTTAGATATTTTTCACCGAAAAGGACCTTCCCGTCCAAGACCTCCACAATTTCCTTGATCGTAGGATTACCCAAAATAGGATTCAATGGAATGGCGCCAATGAGTACATCTGTTGGCAACTCTTTTTTTAAACCTTTCGTAACAATATCAATGTTTTCGGGTTGTATCTTATTGGCAACAACCATTAGAATCTCAACACCCTTATCTTTAAAGGAATCATAGGCCAAATAAATATTGCTTACCAATTCATCCAAGGTTTTGCCGACCCCGCTTGCCAAAATTATCGTAGGGATACCCAAATTCTTGGCTATTAACACGTTAATGTCCCATTCGATAATAGCTCCCTCCCCAGAGAAATCGGTTCCTTCGACAAGTACAAAATCAAAGCGGTCCTCAATGGCCTTATACTTTTCGATGATCTTGTCTAATACCTCGACTTCTTTATCCTGATTGTTTTTATGAATTACCTCGCTTCTCGTAAAAGCGTAGGCCTCCTCATATTGCATTGGTAGACTAAAATAGGTAATAACCGTATTTATATGATTGTCTTTGACTCCAGGCTCATAGTCATCGATAATAGGCCGAAAATAACCCACTTTAGCAGCCTTTCCCAGCAGCATTTGCATTAGACCTAAGGAAACAATTGATTTGCCACTATTGGGCTCTGTAGTGGCAATATAAATGGCTTTACTCATTATTCTATTTTTTGCCGTGTTGTCTAAATGGCAATTTATGATGGATGTATACCTACAAAGTTAACTCCTATAATTAAATAGCATGACGTTTTTCACAATAATTGTGCATTAATATGAAGTTGAAAATAGCAACTATATTTTATAGGAAATGTCAGGTAAACAACCAAATTCATACCGATTTTTCACGAGGCTATGATGTACGTCATTTCATTCTTCCCAATCAGTCTATACTTTTAAATATTGACAATTTTAAAAAAGTTTTATGAATCAAAGCTTTTCAAATTATGGGGACTTATTATCGATAAAAAAGAAACAAATTAGTATGGTTGAACCATAGGGTTTGGTTGAAACAAAGTTGGTTTTCCCATTAATAAGTAAAGGATATAACATATTAAAAATAAATAATCATGAAAAGAATAATTTTATTCCTAGTCATTGGGTTATTTCTTCAAGCGCCCAATACTGTGCAGTCACAGATTTTGGGTAAATTAAAAAAGAAGGTCGAAAAGAAAGTTGAAAAGAAAGTTGATGAAGTTTTTGAAGAAGAAAAAAAAGAACCTAAACAAGAAGAAAAACAGACCGAAGAAAAGGAACAGAAGTCTGAAAACACTACTGATGACCAAGTTGTTAAACCTTGGTCTAAATATGATTTTGTGCCCGGTGAAACCGTAATATTTGATGATAATCTGGGAGGAGAGCAAAATGGTGAATTCCCTTCCCAATGGGATTTAATTGATGGCTATGTTGAGAATGCTTTATTTGAAGGTGAAAATGTTATTCGGTTCCCTGTTGAAAGTGCTGGGGCAATCATAAAACCACTAATGAAAAAAGAGGGTGACTATCTACCGGATAAATTCACAATTGAATTCGATATGTATTTGTCCCATAGAACCACCAAATATGCTATAATGCTTTGGGATAAAGGAGAAGCTTACCACCGCCCATCTGAATTAGGGGATATTGGTGTTATTGAAGTGGGCTATGAGCAAGGTGCATCTTATGACGGGGGTAGAATGCGTCGAAATTTACCTAAAGAATCCCAAAAAGCCTATCCTCACTGGCGTCATGTAGCTATTTCCTTTAATATAAGAGCGCTAAAAATATATATGGATCAAGACAGATTATTGATGTTGCCAAACGTAAAGGGAAATCCAATAGCCATTAGTTTGAAAGGAAGCACTTATGATTATAGCCAAACAGGGGATTATCCCACAATGATTAAAAACATTCGCGTAGCAGAAGGTGCCGTTAAACTATATGATCGTTTTTTAACTGATGGAAAAATAGTTGCCAACGGAATAAAATTTGATTCAGGAAAAGCCACTTTAAAACCCGAATCCATGGGTGTTATTAATGAAATTGTTAAACTAATGAAGCAACATCCAGAAATTAAATTTAGTGTTGAAGGACATACGGATAGCGATGGTGACACACAGTTCAATCAAAATTTATCGGAACAAAGGGCAAATACTGTAATGAATGAATTAATTGAACAAGGCATTGATAGTGAAAGAATGGTTTCAAAAGGATTTGGAGAAGATGTACCCGTCACTGATAATGAAACTCCTGAGGGTAAAGCCAATAACAGAAGGGTTGAATTTGTGAAAATGCCATTACCCCAAACCCAACTCTGATCGGAAAGGTAAAATATTTAAAGACACAACTTATTTGTTACGCTATAAAAGCAAGAAATAGTTTAAATTTTTAAATCAACAAAAAAGTGAAAACAATACTATACGCAACAGATTATTCCAAAAATTCGGTAGCTGCATTGAAATATGCCCATAAAATGAGTGAACAATTGGAAACCCGATTGGTAATCGCACATGTGTTTGATTATCCCACTATTCTTGGCATAGAAAGACTTGACCAGCCTTTTCCTCATCTAGAGAAAGACGCTTTTATACTACATCGTTCCAAACTGGAGAAATTTTGTACAGAGCATATGGGTAAGGCATGGGAAGCGCCAAATATACAACTCGAAGCGGTGGAAAATAAAACAGTTCTAAAGGGTATTATTGCCACGGCTGATGAATGGCATGCCTATTTAATAGTAGTTGGAGTGAAAGGGGAAAGTGGCCTAAGGGAATCTATTATGGGAAGCATCACAAAACATCTAATTGAAAAAGCACCCTGCCCTGTTTTGGCAATTCCTTCGGATGCAGACTATAATCCGATTAAAACCATCGTTTATGGTACCGATTTTGAGAATGAGGATATTTATGCCATTCGAAAACTTGTCGAAATCGCGAAACACTTTGATGCCGAAATAAAGGTCGTTCATATTACCACGAAAAAGGAACTCGACAAAGCGAATCAAATGGTAGGCTTTAAAAATAGGTTACTCCAAAAGGTGAAGTACGAGCATATGGAATTTGTGCATTTGGTCTCGGAAAATATCTTCGATACATTAAGAATGTATCTTGGGGAAGTTGGAGCTGATATGGTAGTACTATTGGAAAGGGAAAAGGTAGGGGTAATTAAAAAATGGTTCCATCGGGATTTAGTTAAAAAAATGGAGTCCTATGGAAATATTCCCCTATTAAGCTTCAGGGGATCTAACCACCAAATATTCTATTTTAAAAAAGCCCTTTAAGATCATTACAATAATCCTAATAATCTATGGCATGTTGCCGGCAATTTCCTTAGTATTAAAAATCGGTTGTAAGAAAATCAATGAATGTCTGGTAAGACCATTAGTGGCACCTTGGAATGAAAACCTATTTTTCTAATAACTGGTTCCCGAGTCAATTTTTCCATGAAAGTGTGCGGATAGTGGATCAACGCGATTACATCCATATCATTCTCATCAACGAATTTATTAGTAGCCTCTGCGACATTATTCCACATTTCAACTTTATTGAAACTATGTTTCACTTCGTGCAGGCGTTTGGTTAATTGTTCTAAATTCTTTTTTTGATCATCGTGTAATTCGTATTCCTGGGCTATTTGCAGGATAAATATTTCCGCCTTCCATATACTGACCAGATCTATCAAAGGTTTCAGTTCACTCTTGCTGTACGGATGGGTGAAAGCGGTAGGAAAAACAACTGATTTGAGAGCCTTGAAATCATAGTTATGAGGCACTGCAATAATGGGACACCTGCGTACTTTTTTAATCACCTTAACGGTATTACTTCCCATAAAAACCTCCTTGGCCCCAGTTGCCCCTTTGGTTCCCATCACTATAAGGTCAATATCCCTATCAACAACCATTTGATTGATTGCATGTTCAATATCATTGGAAATTGAAGCCAACTCAAACTTATGATTGCTTCTAGAATGGTTCTCAAGAAGATATTGCATCGTTTTATCCAATTGAAGTTGTGAATTTTCAGATAAGGAGTCATAAATAACACCCAATCGTTCTTTACTTTTATTCCCCATTAAATTGGCTAATTTGGGCTCATAGGTATGCAGCAATATGAAATTGCATTCAACAGTTTCAAACATTTTCAAACCAGTAAAAATGGCATTCCACGCATTGTCTGAAAAATCGGTAGGCAATAGAATATTTTTCATTTTACTTTTATTTTGTGATTTTGGATGTATCGGGTATCACTAAAAAAGGTACTTGCACATGAAAACCTATTTGATCTACATGCTGTCTTGTCAACGTTCGCTCAAAAAATGAGTGCTTTCTATTCATCATAACCAATAGATCATAAGGATGCTCCTCTAGATAGCCAATTACGGCATCGGGCATGAATGCTCCTCTTAATTCCTTGAATTCATACGGAACTTGGGCAAGACAAAGTCCTAAATAGGCTTTGTTTTCTTCCTGCGCTTTGGTAAGATCATACTCTTCCTTGATATGAAGCACTGTAATTTGAGCCTTGTTCATCTTCGCAATTTCAATGGCAGTGTAAAGTTCATTTCTATGGTATTTTGACCAATAGTCTGCAGTGAATAGTATTTTCCCAATGTGTTTATACTTATAGCCAGAAGGGATGACCAAAATGGGTACTCTTGCCTTTCTAATAACATGAACTGTATTGGTTCCCAAGAAAATTTCTTTGGCACCGGAGGCACCTTGCGTACCCATAAGAATTAAATCAATGCTTTTTTTCGTTATCAATTCATTAATCTCATCGGTTAATACATTGAAGGCTGAAACTGTTTCATAAATGTGCTTGGGGTTGCCAAATTGCTCTTTTACTGCCTCCAAAGTTTTCTCAAGACCTGATATGGAAGCATCGACACCTTTATCAGGAATTGCACTGAATTCGGGGCCACCTAGTACATAATCCATGCGATAAAATGCCGGTGTATAGGTGTGTAGAAAATAGAAGGTGCATCGCTCTGCTTTAAAAAATTGCATAGCGAATGAAATGGTGTTCCAAGCATTTGCGGAGAAATCAGTAGGAATGAGAATCGTTTTCATAAGAAGCGCCTTTAATATCCTAAAATTATTACGTAATCGAAGATTTTACCATGATATTAATCAGTCTTTCCGTCAATCTGTAAAACTGACTATTATCATGAAAATACGTATGGTTGAATCGTATTTTTGAGTTATATTCCTCCTGGTATAAACTAGTTATTAACCATTCTATCCCAATGCAGATTCAAGATTATATTGATCATACGATACTTAAACCCACAGCAACAATATCAGATATTGAAAAGCTATGTAAAGAAGCTATAGACCACAAGTTCTACGCTGTTTGTGTTAATAGTTGCCATACAATACTTGCCAGGAAACAATTACAGGGCAGTAAAGTGAAACTGGCCATAGTCATAGGTTTTCCGTTGGGAGCCATGAGTACTGAATCCAAGGTATTTGAGGCTCAAGATGGTATAACATATGGTGCGGATGAGATTGATATGGTGATTAATATAGGCTGGATGAAATCAGGTAAATTCAATTCGGTTCAGCACGAAATTTCAGAAATAAAAAAAGCCATTGGGGAGAAGGTATTGAAGGTCATTATTGAAACTTGTTATCTTACAAAAGAAGAAAAGATCAAAGCATGTGCATTGGCCCTGGAAGCTGGCGCTGACTTCGTAAAGACCTCAACAGGTTTTGGAACAGGTGGTGCTACATTGGAAGATGTTAGAC